>JAQWJE010000041.1 GCA_029248525.1 Candidatus Binatia bacterium | reverse complement strand
GCTGGGACCTCGATTCCATCGAACCTCCGGGCCTTCCGGCTCTCACCCTGGCTCCCTTGCTTGAATTGAGATCTTTGGAGGCTCTGAGCGATGAGGAGATGGTCAACCAGCAACGCATCCGACTGTTCGATTCAACCTCGCCCAACCCGTCGGTAGAAACCTTGCTGCACGCCTTCCTGCCATATCGGTTTATTGACCATACGCATGCGGACGCGATTTTGGCGCTGACGAATCAGCCCGACGGTGAGGACCTCGTCCGCGAGGCCTTGGGCGACAACATCCTGGTGGTTCCCTATATCATGCCTGGATTCGCTCTGGCGAAACTGGCAGCCGAAGTCTCCGAGACCCGTGCGGATGTCGAAGGTATGGTCCTGCTCAAGCATGGGCTTTTTACGTTCGATGAGGATGCCCGTGCGAGTTACGAGAAGACGATCGCATTGGTGGATCGGGCCGAACGTTTTCTTGAGAAACGTCGCTCGCGCCCCGCGCCAGCACCGGCTGGCGACGATGTCGCAAGTGCTGCCAGCGGGCGAGCAGCAGAGTTGGCGCCGCTATTACGTGGCGCGATCGCGAGAGACGATGCCGCACTGGGCGAGAGAAGCGATGCCCCGCAGCGTTGTATGGTGCTGGATTGGCGAGGGACACCGGAGATTCTTGGCTATCTCGCTGAGGAAGGTTTGCAGGAGCGCTCTCGGCGCGGACCTCTAACGCCTGATCATGTGATCCGTACCAAGTCACTACCGCTTGTGCTCGACCTGCCGCCTGAGGCTGACGAGGGCACGCTTCGCGCTGCGATCGGAGAGCGCGTGCAAGAATACCGTCGGGAGTACCGTGAGTACTTCACACGCCAGGTGGGCGAGAAATCTGTCGATAAAACACCTCTCGATCCGGATCCTCGGGTTTTTCTGGTCCCGGGTGTGGGGATCTTCTGTGCCGGGAAAACCGCGCGCGATGCCGGAATTGCCTCGGATTTGACCGAGCATACCCTTCGGATCCGCTCTCTGGGGGATGCGGTAGGTCATTACGAAGGTCTGCCCGATGGCGATCTCTTCGACATGGAATATTGGAGTCTCGAGCAAGCGAAACTCGGCAAATCTGCCGAGAAGCCTCTGGCTCGGCAGGTCGCGCTGGTGACGGGTGCCGCCGGGGCGATTGGCGTTGGTATCGCTCTGGAACTCGGGCGTGCGGGAGCACATGTGGTGCTCGCGGATGTGGATGAGGCTGGCCTTGCCAAGGCCCACCGACGAGTTGCTGAACTGGCCGGCGAGGCATCCTGTGCTGCGGTACGGATGGATGTGACGGATGATGCTTCGGTCGCCGCAGCCTTCGCCGAGACCTGCCGTCTCTTTGGCGGCGTCGATATCGTTGTTCCGAATGCCGGGATCGCGCACGTGAGTGCCATGGCGGACATGAAAAGTACCGACTGGGAGCGCGTGATGAGCGTGAACCTCGGGGGATATTTTCGAACGATGCGCGAAGGCGCCAGAGTGATGCGAGCGCAGCGGACCGGAGGCAATATCGTCGTGAATGCGTCCAAGAATGTCTTTGGTCCCGGGGCGGACTTCGGGGCCTATAGCGCGTCCAAGGCGGGCGGCCACCAATTAGGTAAAGTTGCGGCGATCGAGCTCGCGCCGGACGGGATCCGCGTGAACATGATCAACGCCGATGCGGTATTCGCCGAAGGCGATACGACCTCAGGCCTCTGGCAGGAGATTGGTGAGGACCGAGCCCGTTCCAAGGGTTTGGACCCGGCGGAGCTTGAAGAGCATTACCGGAAGCGCAATCTGCTGCATACGAAAATCAGCGGTGCCGACGTGGGCCGGGCCGTCGTGTTCTTTTCGGCCGGGGGTACTCCGACCACAGGAGCGACTTTGCCGGTTGATGGCGGTGTCGCCGCAGCGTTCCCGAGGTGAGCTGGGCACCTGCCGGGCTTCTCAAGCGATCAGCGCCCGCATGAGCGTTATGGGGTCTTGCCGCGTGCGGTGAACACGAATCCGCTTTGCGATTCGGTCTGATGACTCAGCGCTGCACAGGTGGGGCAGAATCGACCTTGCGGATGGCGACTTCGCGCACGGTGCGTTGCGATCCGTCGTTGGCCTCGATCACGGCATTTGGCGTCTGGATGCTCAAGACGCGGAAAGGGCCGGGTTCGAGCATCAGCACCACGAGGTCTCCGGGGAGAATCTCTTCGTCCTCGGGCCGAACTTTTTTTGTCGAGTCTTCCACTGTGTTCGTCTTACGCAAATTGGCCGGGGATCGCAAAGGCCGAGCCACCGTCGTTGGTTGAGCTCCCGAAGCGGAGGGGGTGGGATTCGAACCCACGAGAGCTTTAACACTCTGCCGGTTTTCAAGACCGGTGCCTTAAACCTGACTCGACCACCCCTCCAGGGAGTCTTCCTGACACTGCCAGTGTCGGGGTTGGAGCTTCGTCTCGCAAGGTCTGCGTGGAATTAGCCACGGCAGTGGCCAATTCCTATGTCTACTGTGGGCGGATATCGGGCACTGTCGTGATGAGCAACTGGGTTTGGCTCTCGGCGAAAATATCCTTTTCGCGGAGGTAGGCGTCTACAAGCGCCTCGTCGTCCGGGCTGGCCGGGCGGGCGCGAAGGCCGAGTACGGCTGCGACGTCGGCAAAATCGCGTTCATCGATGGAAAGGAGGTAGCAGTCGGTTTCCGGTGAGTGCAGGTTGTCCATGGGTAGGATCATTACCAAGTGTCGTGCCAGACGATGGCGAAGGGAAACGGCGCCTGCGAGGGTTCGCTATCCGGGAGCCAGACCCAAAGCAGGTAAGTTCCGGTGCCCTACGCTTGAATTCGTTGAGGAATTCGACTGCTCGCCGATGCGTGGGTGATCTCCACAGGCCACTCTAAGGCGCATGCCCTTGTCTCGCCTTGTTGCGGGTTCGTGCAGAGGTGCACGGACGGTATGTCGCTGTCGATGGCAGGCGAGTTGTGCCTGGGGGGCTGGTTGTGTCTTCGATTTTGCCCGAATGCGCCTCGCGAACCAGGCCCTGACTCCACAGCTACCGCGCTGCCGCAATATTGGCGACCAGCCACGAGGACGCTGCAAATAACTGCAACCAATCACCGCCGGAGTCCAGTCCGTAGGCGAGCACGCTCCCGATCCAGCAAAGGCTTGCAATCGTTTGCCCAAGCCATTCGATATGCGCCACCTTTTCGAACCGGTGAGGGCCCGCATCCGACGAAGTCTCGGGCTCGGCGGCCGCTCGAGATGGCCCGGTCAAAACCCCCTCGGAGACTCTTTCGGCATTTTCCGTCAGCATGTCGCGCATTCCTCCCCGCAGCAGGAGAGATCATCGAGGTACATGCCCCACTGTCGATACGCTTCCAGCTCCTCTGCCGGCAATCCCATTGATGTTGCGATTGCCTTGGCAACCACAGCGAAGCGTTGTCGATATTTGTAGATGAAGCAAAAGACGAGGTTGTCATGACGGACCGACGGGCCACAAAGAAACATTCCCGGCACCGTCGTTGACTCGTCATGTTCGCTCAGAAGAGGGAATCCATCTTCCCGTTGCTCGAATAGATGCGAGATCGATTTGTGGCTCCCTTCAAAACCGCCGGCCAGCAGCGGCGCGACGGGGGTTTGGAAGCTTCGGCCGTCCTGAGTGGTGATCTCGTATATTTCATCCCGACGAGCCACCGAGTGAACGGGCATTCGGGGGAACAGTTCGACTTGCTCCTCGAACGGATATTCTCGCATCCGTTCGAGTGAAAACGTGGATAGCGCAACGCTCGGGTCGGAGGTCTCCTCTTTCCAGGGCGAACCTCTGTCGAAGAGACGAACACTTTTGTCGCAGTAGGCGAGGTGGTAGGCCGCGTCGATACCGCTCTCGTAGCCGCCCACGATGATAAAGTCGTCGCCTTCGAGGTCTTCATAGCTCTCGATAGTGGCGGTGTGGCGACAGAGTTCGCTGCCCGCAAATCCGTTGAGACGGGGGTATTGAAATTCTCCGGCGGCCCAGATCACATGTCTGGTTCGCAACGTTTCGTCGCCGGTCTCGATTTGAAACTCGTCGCCTATCTTCTCGATGCGCTGGACGTCTGTGTTTTCCTGAATGGGCAACTCGAAGAACTTCGCAACACCCCGCAGATGGGCCGCATATTCGGCGCCGGTTGGATGTTCGACCTCAAGACTGAATGCGGGCGAAACGCCAATCGCTATGGAGTTCAGGTCCAGCATCCCGACGGAATTAGTCGGAAATGAAGGCGTGATGAATCTGGTCTCGGCGGGCCATGCGGAAAATGAAGCGCCGACGGTTTGGCGATCGAGGACGACGAAGTTCTCGATGCCCGCATGTCGAAGCGCTATCGAAACGCCGACGCCTGCGGCACCACCGCCGACGACGACGACGTCATAGGTCTCGGAAAATGGAATTGTATTCATGAGGCAAATTCTTCGGTCTGATCGGCCCGCGCGGAGGCGGTCCGATTCTTTCCATCCGTAACTCCAGTGGTTACTTCATTGTGGGTAAAACGTGTTTTGCAATCAGTCGTTCGAGAACGGCTGCGGAGTCAATTTCTTCCTGTCTCTGAAGCGTGCAGCGCCCTCTGGAAACGGTTAATGCAATCGCTATCTAAATGCAACTGATTTGCAATAAGAGATTGCGGCCGGGGAGCAGCGGCCCGCTCGTGAGCCGCCGTGGCGAGAGGGGAATCGCCCGGTTGCACTCAGTATGTACTTGCAATTCAGTTGCAAATAGGGTTTTCTCCTCCGGAACTTGAGCCCTGCCGGAAAGCCGGTTCTCCAAATCACGACAGCAGAGGATTTTGATGATGCCCAATCAGTCGACCGTTTCGAATCAACCGCGTCTCCCAGTCACGGTCCTGTCCGGGTTTCTAGGGGCCGGAAAGACCACGCTTCTGAACCAGGTGCTCAATAACCGCGAGGGTCGTCGGGTGGCGGTGATCGTCAATGATATGAGCGAGGTGAATATCGACGCGGCGCTGATTGGTCGGGGCGGGGCGGAGCTCAGCAGGACCGATGAAAAGCTGGTTGAGATGTCCAACGGTTGTATTTGCTGCACCCTGCGCGACGACTTGCTGGCCGAGGTGTCTCGACTCGCTCAGGAAGGTCGGTTTGACAACCTGCTCATCGAATCGACAGGGATCTCGGAGCCCATACCGGTGGCGCAGACATTTACGTTCGAGGATGAGAACGGGGTGAGCCTCAGTCAGGTGGCCAAACTCGATACGATGGTCACGGTGGTGGATGCGGCGAGCTTCCTGAGGGATTATAACGCGGCCGAAGCGCTTCAGGATCGTGGAGAATCTCTCGGAGACGACGACGAACGCACCGTTACCGACCTTTTGATTGACCAGATCGAGTTCGCGGACGTCATCGTTCTCAATAAGCGCGATCTGGTCAGTTATGATCAGGCGCTCGAGGTCGAGGCCATGCTCAAAGCACTCAACCCGGGGGCCAAGATTCTGCCGGCGATCCACGGTCAAATCCCGCTCCAATCGGTGCTCGATACCGGCTTGTTCGACTATGACAAAGCGGCCAGCTCTGCCGGGTGGATTCGAGAGATGGAGGGGGAGCACATACCCGAGACCGAAGAGTACGGAATCTCGAGCTTTACCTACCAAACTCCCGAGCCTTTTGATGCCGAAAAGCTTTGGGCCTTCCTGAATGACGAAGAAAACTGGTGCGGCGTGTTACGCTCGAAGGGTTTTTTCTGGGTCGCTGCCGATCATCGAGTCGCCTACGAATGGGCTCAGGCTGGTGGGATAAGCAACGTGAATCCTGCCGGGATGTGGTGGGCGGCTGTGCCGCGTGAGCATTGGGAAATGCCCGACGGCGAGCGCCCGGATCAGGAGCCCGGCTGGCATCCACGTTTCGGCGATCGCGCCCAGCAGTTGGTTTTTATCGGGCAAAAGATGGATGAAGCTGCGCTCCGAGGGCGCCTCGACGCCTGTCCTCTCGACAAGCACCTTGCGAGCGGGACGAGCAGCGCCTGGTCCGAACTGGAGAATCCGTTTCCCGAATTTGTCATGGATGAGGAGCCGGCGTGAAGAGTATTTCCGAGGATACCGCCAGTACCGTGAAACTCGATTGGTTGATTATCGGGGGCGGAATCCATGGAGTACATATTGCGGCCCGCCTGCTTGGCGAAGCCGATATAGATCCGCAACAGATCCGCATCGTGGACCCGGGCGAGCGTTTGCTGGAGCGCTGGCACACTTCGACGGCGACGACCGGGATGAGTCATCTGCGCTCCCCATCCGTTCATCACCTCGGCCTGAATGCCTCGTCGCTGCAACGGTTCGCGGGAAAGCGCAAGAAACGCAAGTCAGGCCTCTTTGCGCCTCCCTACGATCGGCCTGCGCTTGGTCTTTTCAACGCCCACTGCGATCGGATCATCGAGCGCTTCGAGCTCTCGAATCTCCATATACGCGCCCGTGCGAGTGCGTGCGCTGTCGAGTGTGATGGCGTCCGCGTGGCACTTTCGACGGGACCCGAGATTCTCGCGCAGCAGGTCGTGCTTGCGATGGGAGCTGGCGAACAGCCTGAGTGGCCTGAGTGGTCGCCAAGAGATGACCCCCGTGTTCAGCACGTTTTCGATCGAGGCTTCCATGGTTGGCCAACGGCCAAGGAGGCTGTCGTGGTCTTTGGCGGAGGAATCTCGGCCAGCCAGGTGGCACTGCGTCTCGTAGAAGAAGGGCATCAGGTTCATCTGGTTTCACGTCACGAACTGCGCGAGCATCAATTTGATAGCGATCCGGGCTGGCTTGGCCCGAAGCTGATGGCAGGCTTCAGTCGCGAACCCGACGTCGGCCGCCGGCGGGCGATGATCTCGGAAGCACGCCACCGAGGGTCCGTTCCGCCAGACGTTCAGCGTGCGGTGCGCCGGGCCATCGCCGCCGGACAACTCCTGTGGCATGAGGGTGAGGTTGAGAGCGTCGAAGCGGGTCACGAGATGCTCACGATGCGGCTCTCGACCGGGTCAGTTTTGGAAGTCCAGCGCGTGCTTTTGGCTACCGGCTTTGGCTCACAGCGTCCCGGTGGCGCTTTGGTGGACCAACTGGCGGATTCCGCCTCGCTACCCTGCGCGGGCTGTGGCTACCCCATCGTGGACACAGCGCTCCGCTGGCACCCGCGCGTTTACGTCTCGGGCCCGCTCGCGGAGCTGGAACTGGGGCCCGCCTCGAGGAATATCGCTGGCGCGCGACGGGCCGCCGAGAGGCTGGTGCAGGCTGTTCGTTCGACTCGCGACTCTGGCGCCGCCGCCAGCCTGTAAGCTCCAAGGCGAGTTGCGAGAGGAGTGCGACCCCTCAAGTTGGTGCTCAGTCGGCTCTGCACCGCAGAAACCCACCGCTTCGTTGCGCCGTGCATTCGGCAACGCTCAGGGTGTCGTCCCTCGTTGCGTTGGTCTGGGTTATCGTAACGGTTGCCGGACCGGCAAGACTGTCGCTCCCTGTGATGCTTCCGTCCAGGCGTCGGGCACGAAGGTCAATCCGGAAAACATTGGGAGTATTCCGGTATCTACGTGCCTGGAACTTGTAGCGGCCGGCATCGCCGGGCAGGTCGGCCTTGCATCGCGCTCCCGGGTGGGAGGCCAGCCGTGTGCATCCGGAAATCGTCGCCGTGAAGGAGAACCCAGTACCTGCGTCGACCTCGATCGTCACAGTGCCAGCAACGAGATTATCGATGAGTTCGCCATCTGTCGAATTGTCATTCAGCATGCCCGTCAGGTTGAGCAGACCGTCGCGCCTTGACTGCTCCGGTCCCTGAAATAGCCGAGCGTCCAGCTTGGAGATTGTGAGCCCGGACTGGGCCCAAGCCTTGTCGCCAAGGGGCAGCGAAAGACTCAGGGAAAAAATTAGTACTCCTGCAAATAAAAACTTCATGGTTGACTTCCTAGGTTTCTGATCGAATGGGTTCATGGAAATTATCTGATTATTCAGCAGGAACTCGGCAAGAGATTCGAGTATTCGTTTTGTTGGGACGGCATACTGTGCTGATAGATCCGGTTCGGTCGACTCTGTAGAAAGAGGTTTTCCCGAAAGCGATTCGGAGAGGCAAGTCGATCGCTTCTGTGCCGGTTTGGGCTTCAGCGATTCGCTTCAGGCTGGTCGTCACGTCGTAGGTATTCGGCACGAACTCGAGCGCTTTGAAGGTGGCTTTACCGCCCGCCCAGGCACATTTGTAAATGGGCTTGTTGGGGTTTCTCCCGGTTGACTCGCAGCCCGACAGTACTTCGCTCACCGAGAACGAGCCATCCTGATCTGTGATCGTCACGGCAATCGTATCGGCCAACAAATCGACGATGAAATCCCCTTCTGTGGCGTCATCGAGCACAAGACCCTTGACGCGAGCCTTGCCGGTTGATTTCCCGGGTTTCGAAGTCGAGACTCGGACGCTGCTAACGGCGAAACCATTGGGTGCGACACAGAGGCCGCTTTCACAAAGACATTCGTCGTTGACGCAGGGGAGGGGGGAAACCGGGGCCTCCCGGTTGGGCGCGTCTTCGATGTAGGGATCAGTGTAGCAAGAGAGGCCGTCATCAAAGAACACATCGGTTCCGCAGGCATCGTCGGCAACGCCACTGCAAACCTCATCATTGTCGCACTCACCGATCGCCTCTCGGCACTCCGTGTTGACTGGCTCAATGATGTCGCTTGGGCAAGCCGTGTCAGCAGATCCGACGCAGTATTCGTCGGGATCACAGACGGAACCTCCGTTCGGGTTCCCCGACCCTGAGTTGCAGACCACGCTGGGGCCCGAGAAGGTATCAACAGCGCACGCTTGGTCCGGCACGCCCGGGCAGAGTTCGTCCGGGTCGCAGATGAAACCGGAGCCGTTGGGATCGCCCCCGCCCGCATTGCAGACTACCGTATCGCCCGAGAACCCATCCACTGGGCATGCTTCGCCAGCAATACCCGAACAGACCTCATCGGGATCGCAAATAAACCCGGATCCGTTGGGGTCACCGCTACCCGCGTTACAGACAGTTCCTGCGCTCGAAACAGTGTCGGCGGGACACGCGCCGGAGTTACCGTTGCATACCTCATCAGGATCGCAGGTGAACCCGGATGAATTGGGATCGCCTGACCCGCCACGACAAACGTAACCGGACGCCTGATAGGCATCGACACAGGTATCCGCAGTGCCGAGGCAACGATCGTCGGGATCCAGGTCGCAGGCATCTCCTTGCGAGGCCCCGGTGCACGGCGTGGTGTTCGGTTGGAACGCGTCGCTGGGACACGCGCCCGCACTGCCTGTGCATTCCTCTGCGACGTCACACTGACCGGTCGCAGCACGACAAGTGACGCTGGATGCCTGAAAAGCATCGACGCAGGTGTTGGCCACACCGGAACAGAGGTCGCTGGCATCGTTATCGCAGACGTCGCCCTGAGAGGAACCCGTGCAGGTAGTCGTGTTCGGCTCGAAGCTGTCGGCACAAACGTCGCTGGCACCCGAGCAATAATCTGCGACATCGCACTGCCCGGCATCATTGCGGCAGAGTGTAGCGGCCGGCTCGAAGGTGCAGGAGGCTTCACAGCAACTCCCGAAGGTCCCGTTGGTGCCATCACCATCATCGCATTGCTCGAAGGTCGGGTTGACCGTTCCGTCGCCGCAGCATCCGGTGTTCTGCCAAGTGCAGTTCCCGACACAGTTCATCGGTCCCGCCCAGGCACTCGCGTCTGCTTCGGACTGGAACCACCGCTGTGATCCGTCACCGTCGTCTTCGACCATCCAGTCAAGGCCGCTGTTGCAGGTGAACGCCTGAAGGTCGACGAAGGTGCTGGCACCATTCGTGTTGTCGATCCAGAGGGGCACATCGACGTTCGTGAAACTGAGCTCCCCGGGCGCCGCACTCAGAGTGATCGTCGTTCCGGCCTCTGCCAGGACGTGAATTCCCGTGGGAACGTCGGCAATGGCAACGTTCTCATAAGTGACGGCCTGTAGTTTGTCGGTTTCGTGGAAGTTGTAGGGCATGTAGAGGTACTGCCCATAATCAGCCGCTCCTCCAGCCAACGTCACGTTTCGAAGGGTGTAGGTATTATGGTCCTGAAACGAGACGAGATAGTATGAGCTCGCTCCGGTAGAGGCCGTCGCGTTCTCGAGCAGGAAGTCGGTGGAGGCGACAAGTCGGTATCCGTTGGCAGTTCCTCCGTTGTAACCGGCGTTGCTTCGGTCGCAGTGGACATTCCGCGCGATCGAGTTGGTCGTGTAATTGAACTCGAAGCAGGAGTGCGAGGTCCCGGAAATGGTGACGTCCTCTACCAACAAATTATCGATCGGAGACCCTGTGCCGGAGGCCGCTGTCTGGAGACCTCTTGCGTATTCCTGCCCGGTACCCGAATCGAGGTTGACCTGCGCATCGATGTACAGGCCGCTCAGGACGACATCGTCCGTAGCATCGATAAAGATCACTCCGTTGCTAGCTTGCCCGCCGCAACTGGCGGGGGCAAATACTGTATTCGATGCGGGATCAGTGCCATCACCTGCTCCTGCGACCGTCAATTCCTTGTCGATACTCATCGCGTAGAGTTGTGGGCCGTGGCAGATGCCACTCCCATTGGTGTAGGTGCCTGCCGCAATGTTGATGGTATCGCCGTCTGTCGCTGCGTCGATCGCGTCCTGAATATAGAGCCCCTCGACCACCTCGAAGTCCTCGTTGATCATGTCCTGAATCACGATTTCCGAGAAGGAGCCCAGGGAGACAAGGTATTGAGCGACCAGCCCCGCGATCGCTCCGGGAGTTGCCAGGTGGCTTACCAGCCCGTCGCCTGTCCGGCTGGAATCGATGCGATGACTGAATGTCGCAGGTACGGTCACATCCGCTAGCGCTGCCGGATCTGTGGAGATTGATCCGGACCAAGTTCCACCACTCACGAGTGCGCCGTCCTGAACCGCAATGGCGCCTGCTCCCGCCGAGAGTGCCAGCGTTCCCGTGAAGACGATCCCTGCGGGCGCCTCCAGCGCGGGCCATTGGAAGGCCGTGTTGGCAGGAAACACGGCGACATCACCCCATGCGTTGCTACTGGTCGTCAAATCGCTGACCGTTATGTCGATAGAGCTGCTGATAGAAAGACCAAAGCCACTGGTCGCGCCGGTGGATGAGATGTTGTTGAGGAGGCCTCCCGATACGCCGTTCAAGTCGATGCCGCTCCGTTGGCCGCCCTGAACAACAAGGTCGTCGAGGGTCACATTTTCACAAATTCGTGCCCCGGTTACGTTGTTGCTGGAGCCGACCTTGACCGGATACTGCTGGTTTGAGGCCGCGTCGCCCTGAATTGTAAAGCCGCTGAATTGTACGTTGTCCGCGGTGATATAAATGCCCCAGGCATTGTAGTTACCGACGTCGATCGTCGTCGAGTCGCTTCCCGCTCCCAGAAGAGTCACTTCCTTGTCGACCCGGATTGTCGTAGTCGGGACGTAGGTGCCGGCAGCCACGTCGATCGAGTCTCCGTCGCTGGCAGCATCGATCGCTTCCTGAATCGTGGCATAGTCGCCGGGGACAGCGATGTTCGCGCCCACCGCCTTGCCCGGGGTCGCCCCAATCAAAGCTATGGAAACAGTGAAGAAAATCACGAGCCACGATCGGCATCGAGTAGCGAAAACGACATGTTGTTGGATCATTTCGGGACAGGCTCCTGTTGATTCGACAGTCGCTAGGTCCAGAGCGAATCTATCGGTAAAGCTCTAGTTAAGGTGCTGGTGCAAAGCATAGCTGTTGCACAGTGGCTTGATTATTTGCAAGAGCCAAAGCGTCGTTTTTCGGCGTTTTTAATCGGAGTGTTTCACCGAGTGAGACAACCGACCCGTTCGATTGCGATCCCGGTTGGCGGTGCCTGGTTTCCGCACCCGGGTAACCACAGAGGCAGGAGACCGCTTGGAGTGTCGGCACTTGATCCTCTCCGAGGGGGAAAAGCCTCGGCTGGCCCAGACGATCGGCCTCGTGAAAAACGCGGATGGGGCGATTCCCGTCGATGAAAACAGCCGCAGCGATATCCCTGACGTCTATGTCGTGGGCCGCTCGACCCGCCCCGGCCGGAGTCAGGCCATCATCAGCGCGGGCGACGGTGCGGCCGCTGCAATCGATATCCTGTCGAGGATCGCCGGTAAGGCCGTCTGTGACTGGGACTCACCCCCCTCCGACGGGGACTGAGGCCGCAGGGTCTCTGCCTCCACCGGTAGCGCGATGCTCCAAGAGCATCGCGCCCTCCGAATTCAGATTACGGTCTCTACCCCGGTGAGTTGCTGGTTGCTACGTACGGCCTGCATGGCTGCCCCCGCAGTATGCCGCACAATGGAAGCCCTTCGGGCACATCGAGGAACCCCGCGGGCAACACGGCCAGGACGATCGCCGACGCATGCCCGCCGCCTCGGGCGACGCGGTAGGTCGCGCCGCCGGGGCCCGGATCGGGGTTGTCAAAGAACCACAGCGGCAGATCGCGGCCCGGCGTGTTGATCTGCACCCGAAGTCTGGAGCCGGCCCGGAGCGGGTGGGCTACGTCAAAGATGGGCACATGCACGAGAGTGAGCTCGTTGGACAAAGGTTCGTAGTCGTCTTCGCCAAAAAAGAGTCGGGTGAGGAACCGACCTGAGCGATCTTCGTCAATTTTGCGGTAGCCAGCGAGTTGTACGCCGGTCTGGATACGGACCTCATTTCCATCCGGGGTGACTTCGCTGAGCACGATCTCGATCGGCGCATCGTCTGCGCTGGTCTGGATCCATAGGTCCGCATAGCCTGGTCCTGCGAGCACGACTTCCTCGTCGAGTGGTGGCGTGAGATAGGAGAGGCCGAGCCCGTCGGGCGTGTAGGACCAGTCGAGATCAAGATCGGGTGCTGGTGCGGTGAACGACCCGCCACCGGTGCGAGAGTAACGAATAGGACCTGCTTCAGGGTCAAAATCGAACGAGTCGGCGGCTTCGCTCGCCGGTAGCTCGGTCGAGCGTTCCGGGGCTCCGGCCTCTCCGACATGGCCGGATCAGGGCCCGCCACGCCATAATCGGCAACGACGACCCTGCCTGAACGTTCAGTTGCCGCCGGAGGATTGTCGGATCGGAGGCGGCGGCTCTGGCTGTTCTGGATCGGCGCGCGGCCGATCTTGAGCCCCTGGCCCCGAGCCGTGCCCTCGGTGCAGCCGGCAGAGGCATCGTCGTTGTTCCAGAACTTGCCCGCCTGAAAGCTTGCATATCCCTGCCGCGCGAGTTGCCCAGGAAGGGTACCTTCCGTCTGTTTAGGGATCCTGCGAGAAAGCAGTCAGGAAGAGATTGCATCCGAACCGCAGGGAACCTACTGTCGTCTGCGAGCAGAAGATACGGATGAACCGTGATTCCGGGACGTCCTCCAAACTCTCAATGCCCATGCAATCGGAGGTGCGACCATGATCGATGAATCCCGACTTCCCATCAACTCGTCCATTGGTATCGTCGGACGAATCTTGTTCACGCTGATTTTTTTCATTTCGGGCGTGACTCATTTTACGGATATCGAGTCCTATACTTCACTCATGCACGAGTCGATTCCCTATCGAACCTTCTGGGTTCTGATCTCCGGGATTGTCGAATTGGCAGGCGCTGTAATGATTCTTTTCAACCGCAGCGCTCGATTTGGTGGCTGGCTGCTCGTGATTTTTCTCGTTCCCGTGACCTTCGCTGTGCACGGCTTCGAGATGGTGACGACCGATAGCGCTCAAATGCAGGCGGTCCAGACATCCTTCTTTCTCAAGGGGTTGGCGATGACCGGTGCCGCGCTTTTGATCAGCCAGCTCGGCGTCCAGCAGGACCGCCCGTAAGCCTGCGGGCGTCTTTGGTCCAGAATCATCGTCAATTTCAGGTTGGGCAGTAGACGCCTTGCCAGGTGCAGGGAGGAGGCCCTCGATGATGGAGCCATCGCTACTGCGAAAGACTTCATCATTCGGATGCTTGAGTCCGGCTATACGCCGTTGCGCAAGGAGAAGAACAGCAACTCGCCGGACAGTTCTTCAGCACTCTGGCCGAGTATCCGCCGAGCCAGAGCCCCGGCTCGTTCAATCTGGAGATGATTCAGGAGACGATTGAGAACGCGGCAAGTGGCGGGTGATTACCCGACTGATCTTGGCCGCATTGATTGATAGACCAACGCGGTCTGGGGTGTCACAGTGGCCAGACTGGCGATGCTCGTCCATCTCGCCTGCGAAGCGGGTCTGAATTGATAACGGTACTGGGGGGAAGCACAATGAAGTACAGCCTTGATGGAACCAAAGTTACCCTTGAGGGAGGGGGCCATTTTATTGCTCCGAATGCCGCCGTCATCGGCAACGTGATCCTGAAGGACAGGGCTAGCGTGTGGTTCAGCTGTGTATTGCGAGGCGACTCCGAGCGCATCGAGGTCGGAGCCGGCAGCAATATTCAGGACGGCACCGTGATGCACGCAGACCCCGGTTTTCCGATGGTGGTTGGCGAAAACGTCACGGTCGGCCATAACGCCATGCTGCACGGATGCACCATCGGCGACGACACGCTCATTGGCATCGGCGCGGTTGTCCTGAACGGCGCCAAGGTCGGAAAAGGCTGCCTTGTCGGCGCGGGTGCTCTGGTCACCGAGGGCATGGAAGTGCCCGACGGTGCGATGGTTTTAGGTGCTCCGGCCAGGGTCAAGCGCGAGCTGGATGAAGCTGCGCAAGCCGCGCTGCGTATGAGTGCCGAACACTACGTGACCAACGGCGCCCGCTTTGTGCAGGGGCTGGAGCCGCAGGATTGAACATGGCCCCTCGTTCGAGCCTATTTGTCACGGAGGCGGTCGAACGCCGGCTCGGCAAGGGGCGCGTTGTCGGCGCCGAGCCGGATTGGGCAGAAGCAGGCGAGTGGCTGGCATGCGTTCGTTGAAAGTGTGGCTCTGGGTGGCGGGGCTTGGCGTATTTCTCATCGCCTCGGCTCTCCTGCTCGCGGGGGAGCAGGTCGGCGCCGATCGAATCTTTCGGGCGAAGAAGATCCTGACGATGGACCCGGACCGTCCCGTTGCGACCGCGGTTGCCGTGGAGTCCGGTCGAATCACGGCAGTCGGCTCGCTCGAAGAGGTCCGGGCGGCTCTCGGGAACCGTACCCTCGAGATCGATGACCGCTTTTCGAACGAGGTTCTTGTGCCGGGATTCATCGACCCGCACCTTCACCCGACTCTTGCCGCGACGATCCTGTCGCTCGATATCGTCTCGGCGATGGAGTGGTCGACGCCGACGGGTCGGACCGAGGCGGTTCGTGGGCGCGATGCTTTTCTCGCGCGACTCCGAGGGCTGGACGAGGCTCGGGACGACCAGGACTGGCTGCTGGTCTGGGGCTACCACAAGCCGTATCACGGCGAGCTTTCTCGCGCGGATCTCGATGGAATCTCGACCTCGCGTCCGATCTTCGTCTGGCAACGATCCGTCCACGAGATGTTCTTCAACACGCGAGCACTGGAGGAGTTGGGCCTCAGCCGCGAGGTCGTCGATGCGCACCCGCAGGCCGACTGGGAAACCGGGCATCTCTGGGAGCAGGGTGCACTCACCCTCGGCCGGCCGATGACGCAAATCCTCGCCTCGCCACGACGCTACCTGAACGGGCTCTCGAAGATGACCGAAGTTCTCCACCGCGGCGGGCTCACGACGGTCGGTGAGCAGGGCTTTCCGCAGGTGAACAGCTTGGCCGAGTGGTTCTCTCTGCGGTTCGAGATGTGGTGGTCTGACGCGCCTTACCGCTTCGTCCTCGTTCCGAACGCGATGTTTCTCGCGGCCAATGAGGGCGACGCTGCGTCGGCCGAGCGAGCCGCCGAGGCAATGCTCGATTGGTCGTCGGACCGGATTCGTGTGGTGAAGCACGCCAAGTACTACGCCGACGGTGCGATCTTCAGTCAGCTGATGCAGATGACCGAGCCCTATCTCGACGGCCATCACGGCGAGTGGATGATGACACCGCAGGAGCAGGACGCCGTCCTCGATGCTTTCTGGAAGGGCGGGTGGGACCTTCATATTCACGTGAATGGAGATGCGGGTCTTGATCTCGTTCTCGACCAGATCGAGGCGCACCAGCAAGACGACCCGAAGGAGGAGCGTCGAATCGTTCTGGAGCACTACGGCTTTGCTCGCGAGGATCAACATTTGCGGGTCGCGGAGCTCGGAGTTGAGGTCTCGAACAACGCATACTACCTGCATGAGCTTGCTCCGATTTACGCCGAGCATGGACTTGGACCGGAGCGGGCCGCCGAGATCTCGCCGCTGGGCTCCCTCGCTCGAGCGGGCGTGCCTACTTCGTTTCATTCCGACTTCCCGATGGCCCCCGCGGCGCCCTTGCTGCTTGCGTGGGTGGCCGTGAATCGGATCGCCAGCGACGGACGCGTGTGGGGCCCGCACCAGCGGCTGGAGCTCACCGCGGCGCTGCGGGCGATCACCATCGAAGGGGCTCGCAGCCTGGGCCTCGAGGACGAGATCGGATCCATTGAGGTCGGTAAGCGGGCGGACTTCACCGTGCTCGAGGAAGATCCGTATGCGGTTGATCCTGCGAGCCTCCGCGATATCGGAATTTGGGGCACGGTTCTCGACGGTCGACCTCATCCACTGGCGCGCGACTGATTTCCATTCGCCCGATCAAAGAACTCCATCCCCCTGGTCGACTCGAATGCCTCTGGTGGCAACAAGGCAGGAACTCGTGGTGCGTCCACCGCAGACTCAAGCGCGATTCCGATTGACCGATAGAGCGCTGCCTAGGCATAAAGGGGCCTTCATGTCTTCTACTGTCCTTATGCCGTGCCAGAATTCTGGTAGACGAAATGGCCTCCGTGGCTTGTTTTTCGGCCTGCTGCCCGTGTTCATTTCAGCTTGCTTCAACCCCTTGATGGTTGTCGATGGGCGAACGGCCTTGGAGCAGGAACTGACTCGGACCGCGATTCTTCGCGCAGTGGATGAGATCCCCCTCAACAAGGCGATTCTGAGCGGTGCGTGGAAGATCGAAGTTGTGAGCCCGGATGCGGAGGATGCCGACTGGATCAAAAGCCTTCTCCGCCAGCATCTGGTTTCTCACGGAGCGACCATCTCGGTCGACACGACCGCATCGCTGCCCGTCATCCAGGCCGATGTCCGGTTTGCCGGAAGTGACGTCGATAATTTCTACGTGGGTATTCCGCTGCCAGGGGGAGGGGGCAAGGCACTCAGTTTTTTCCAATCCATCACCGAACGGGGGCGGGCGGGCCTCGGGCTCACCCTGTGGAGTGAAGAGGGCAAGCTGTTGGGGCAAAGTCCTCAAGCGAAGGGCACGGCTAACTATACCGACATCTTCCTCCTTACTGTCGTCGGTCCGATCAGCTTTACCGACCTCGAGGATATCCGAACCTCGGGCCGACTCGTCGAGATGGGTGAGGATAAGTGGGTAAAGGTCAGGCAGATCAGAAATTGGGACGACGCACCTGAAGCGATTCAGGACTGAACTTTAGCCGTCTTGGCGGTTTGCGACAGTCTGCCTAGCGGTTCTGCTGTGGGCGGAAAGCGGAGATCGAGGATGCTTCTTGCGGGATGGCGAGAGGAAGTGAATTGCCTAACGCAGCGGTAGCGCCTCAGGCCGCGGTCTGAATCTGTTCAAGCGACGGCCCGACCCGCTTCGCTACGGATTCGAGAAGCTGGCGATCGAAGCCGTAGAGCTCCGCTGCCGTTTCTCCCAGAATCGCTCGCGTCTCCTTTTCCGGGTACTCAGCGAAGGTCGTGCGTAGCGCATCCATGGTATTCGGCCATGTTCCCTCGAGATGCGGATAGTCAGAGCCCCACATGAGTTTGTTCACACCGATGCGATGGCGATCGGCGCCTTCGTGGGGCTCGAGGAAGGATGCGCCTAGATGACATTGACGCTGAAAGTACTCGGTGGGGCGCAGCGAGAGCCCCTGGCTGAAGTGCTGGAAGAAGGGCAGGTCGACCTTCCACTCCATGAGGCGCAAGGTTTCCAGAATCCAGGAGCAGCCCGTTTCGGTAAGCACCAGGTGCAGGTCGGGGTGGCGCTCGAACGCACCCGCCCATAGCATCGCGGTAAACGGGCGGTGCGCCCACATCGCGACTTCGCTGATGTACATCGCGGTGGCCGAGGGAACGTCGCCGTAGTCGGGAGACCATCCCGAATGGGAGTGTACCAGAATACCCTCGTTGGCACAGAGCTCCCACAGCGGTTCGTAGCGTGGGTGGTGGTAGAAGGGGTGTTCGCCGGTGCTGGTCGGCAACAGGACGCCGCCCCACAAACCCATCCTTCGGGCATCGCGAACTTCCTGACAGGTGACCTCGATATCGTCGACGTTGATCAGAGCGACTCCGGCGTGGCGGCCGGGGTTGGCGTTGCAGAGATCGGCCAGCCAACGGTTGTAGGCGCGCACGCCTTCGAGGTTGGCGGCCGGGTCGACCGGGTTGCGGTATTGCAGAAGCCCCGCGCCGAACGGCGCCATCTGGGGGAAAATGATCTCGCCCGCGATGCCGTCGGCTTCGAGTTCTGCGAGACGCGTCGATGTGTCCCATTCACCTCGCCTGGGCGCGAAGGCCGTGTTTTCGTCGGTGAGCATCGCCCAGAGGTCGGCATCTCCGATCTGGTCGGGCAGCTTTGACATCTGGCTCCAACGCGCACCGCCTTCACCGGCCTTGTCGGTGTAGTCGTCGACTGCTTCCTGGTCGAAGAAGGTGCCGGTCCGTACGATCATTTCCCGGATATATTGCAACCACCACTGATCACTGGCCTCGTGGAAACGCTCCGGCATGTACTCCTTGTAGGCTGCCGGAAGGGCACCTGCGTGACAGTCTGCGCTGACGATGACGACGTTGGACATGGAAGACCTTTCAACTCTGAGCCTGCCAAAAACCCGTTTAGGAGCAGGCATAAAATGAATATCTGCAAAATCGCAAAAGGGAAATACCGGGCCGAAACTCGCCATCCTGAGACCCAAAGACGCATCACAAAAACGCTGCTCGCAGAGTCGAAATCACACGCGGAATCACACGCGCAGAAATGGCTTCGAGAACTGGCTGGAAAACCGGCCGTCCTCAGCTTCTCCGAGGCTCTCCTTGAGGTCCTCGAATCCGTTGACAGGCGCGAGATTTCCCGCTCGATCCGGCCGCACGTCCAGCCTCATTGCCTGCCGAGATATAATCCGAATCCGAGCAATGAGATTGCCCGGAAGGTTTACCCCGACGGGCAGAGATTCGACTCGTGTTGCAATGACAGTATATCAGTCGCCAAAAGGCGGGCAGTCGCCCGCAACCGGATTCGCCCCGGATTCTTCCGGCGAAACGAAAGCACGAGTAGATTGTGAAGATGGTGCGCAAAATTGGAAAACTCGGAAACAATCAGAATCAGCTGCTGCGGAAACAAAGTCGTCACGACACCAGCCCACATCAGCCTTCCGGCGACAATCCCGGGGCTACTGGAACACTTCTCTGCGGAGAGCGCGAAGCTCGCGCCCCGCGAACTGTCCGAGGTCCAGCTGGCAATCACGATCCAACTGGAGCATCTGCTCGGAGCCAACTCCCTGCACTTTGACGCGCGGTGCGCGGCGGGGCCGCTGCCGCGTAGCGGCTTAGCTCAAGGCGACGCGCGGCCCTTCCACGGGTCAACTCATCAATAGATTCAGGTGGATGCCGTGGTTCGACCCGCGTTGACCAATATCGACGTTGCCACCGACACCAGCGTCTCGATCACCAACGTGCGCGGCGTAGCGGCCCCCTCGGTCTCTTCACGGCTGCGATCGGCAAGCCGGTGGATTATCAGTTGAGTGACAAGACGGCGCCGCTCCTCCGTCTCGTGTTCGTCGAACCGGTAGTCGCTGATTATCGCTTCGATCTCCGCAGCGATGAGCCGCATCGTCGTGGAGCGGAGGTTCCATGACCCCGCAGACTCGACCAGCCGCTGGCGCTGAATCGCCAGAAACGACCGACCCGATGCCGAATCGAGCCGGCCGGCCAGCGCCCCGATGGCAATGCGCAGCAGCGCCTCGACCGTCACCGAACCGGACCGCCGCAGCTCGATCAGCGCGTCCATCCGAACCTTGTCGAGTGATGCCTCATGGCGATCGAGAATCGCCGCCAGCAGACCGTCCCGCCCACCGAAGTAGTAGTGAATCGCACCGCCATTGTGCTGATCGGCCAGCCGCGTGATCGCGGCCAGCGTCACCTTCTCGATCCCCTTGGCGGCGAACAATTCCTCGGCCGCATCGATCAGCTCCTCGCGGGTATCTCCTCCGGCACCAGTCGCCATGAACACCTCTTTAGGTCAATCACCTAGAAATTTAGGTGGGTTGACTAATCCTACCACCGCAGCTAAAATATGTAAATATGCGAAACAGTCGACTCTCAATCCCGATCGTACTCTTCAGTCTGGTGCTGACCGCAGCGGGGGCGGCGGCGTTGGAGCCGGCTGCGCGCTGCCAGGTCGATCGGCACAAGGCGCTGGGCTGGGCGGCGAAGTGCGAGGCCGCCGTCGTCTTCAGGGCCATGAGGAGGTTCTTGCCCCCGGATGCCGACCGGCTCCAGCGGTGCGAGGACCGGTTCGTCACGAAGTTCGCCAACATCGAAAACCGGGCGAATGGAGCGTGCCGCCCTGCTCTGGGCGATGCGACAGCGGTCTTGGACGCGTGGCGGGCGTGCGTCCAACCTGTGGCGTCGAGCCTCGGTGGCCCGATGGGGGTGGGCAACGACACGGACCGGTGTCAGAGCACGAAGATCAAGGAAGCAGGCAGGTACGCGGATTGCCGTTTCACGGCGCAGTCGAAGGCGCATAGGAAGGGCGTGACGCCTGACTTCAGTCGCTGCGACGATAAGCTCGAGGCCGAGTTCGCCAAGCTCGAGCTCAGGGGGCCCTGCGCCACTATGGGGGATGCGGCGACCGTACGTGACGATCTCACTGAATGTGTCCAGGCCGCTTCCGGCGAGGTTGCCGACCTGACCGTCGCCCGCACCACCGATCAGATCACACTTGTCGAATCCAGAACACTCAATCGGGATGGTCACTCCTTTGAGCTCAACTTCTATCGCAACGAAGCCTACACGTGTGGCCTGTCTGGAAACTACACCTTTATGGTCGTGGAGCCGGCGAACAATCCCGGTGCTGAGAGGCCCCTATGGGCATACTTACACGGCGGCGGATATGGTTGGTTCGATGAGGACCAAATTTACCAAACAGTGAAGACCCTAACCATGAACACCTGGAACCACGAGGAAACGTTCGACGACTTCATCGACAAACACTTACTCTACAATACTGTCCGCCCAGATGGCGAAGTGATGAGCTCGACGCTCACGCGACGGATACAGGAAGGGTACCGGGTGCTGTTTCCCGCCTTGTGTGACCACGACAACTATAGCGGCAGAGGCGCCACCTACCCGAACAATCCGAACCCGAATGGCGGGGTGAGGCAGGTAAACGGCCTGCAAGCCACCATGGCAGCGGTGGACTATACCGTCGCCCAATACCCGAGCACTCAGGTTTTTGCGCACGGGACCAGTGCAGGCTCACTTGGCGTATGGGCCATGTCTCAGGCCTATATCGAAGAAGGCGTCTACCTCACAGCCGTTGTGGCGGACTCCTGGACCTTTGTGCCGCCACGTGTCTTCGATATGTTCGACATCTTTGTCGGACAAGAGGGCTATGTTTTCAATGGTGGTGATCTTCGTACCGATGGCATGGACAAAATTGGTTTTCCCTATGAGGAACTCGGCATTCACCCGATAGCAAAGATCAATGGTGGGTTCACCGCGGTGCCCCACATGTTCATCATCGGTGAGAAGGATCCTGGTTGCGCGGGCTACCGCGGAGGCATACTGCCGACAATCCCCGAGGCGGAAGCAGCTGGATTAAGTAACTGCGGTTGGATGTATGATGAGTTGGTTCAGGCGATTGATAATCAACCCAACAGCCCTCATATATTTGATCTCTCTCCCACCGGCGATCACGTTGAGACGAACAGAAACAACCCTGTCAACGATAGAGTGGATACCTTCCTGAACGGCATTTGGGCGACCAATCCGCCGCACGTATTTCCGTAGGGCAATGGCGGCGGCCCGCTCCCGGCTCTGCCCGCGGTGAACCGGACGACCGCCGAGATCGAGTTGACCGAGGAACACACGCAGGAGTTCGCGGGCAACCCCGCACCTCCCTTTGGCGGCTGAGTCGGGAGAGGATCCTCTCTCCGTATCTGGACCATCCGCGATTAACCCCGTTCAACCGGTGTCTATGGGGCGCGTGTGTGGCAAGTGGGTGCTTGGACCAAATCAACAGCAGGTCCAAAGCTGATATTCCTTGTAGGCTGCCGGAAGGGCACCCGCGTGACAGTCCGCACTGACGATGATGACATTGGACATGTGGACACTCCTCTAGATCCCGAGCTTGCCAAAACTCAACAGGGGCAGGCAATAAAATGAATCTCTATAAAATTGCAAAAGGGAAATAGATGTCGAGACGCGCCATCCGGACTCTGGAAAACGCGTGGCTCGGATCATCTAGGCAGACTCGAAATCACACGCGATCGGTAGAAGCGTGAACTGTGGGGCAAGCCCCCAGTCCCGAGACCTGCGGCCTGAAGCCGCTTTTGATCGACCTGCCGGAAAAGAAAGTTCTCATCGGAATCCATTCGAGCCCCGGTATTCGGGGGAAAGATCGAGGTTTGACCAATCCACAAGGGGTCAGGCAAGAATAATTCCCACTTAGTGTGGTCTGATTTCCCTGATCTTCTCCTGCGGGTGATGCCGCGGGCCTCGCCTTCGTGCCCAAGGGGCTTTTCGATGTCCGGTTTCCGTTTTGTCTTTCTATCCCTTTTGCCAGTCCTGCTTGTCGCGTTGCCTGCCGACGCTCTCGAACTATGCGTGAAAGTCGACAAGAACGGCGCTCCGAAAGATGGTGCGCCGATTCGACTGCGAGCGGCCTGCAAGCAGAAGAAAAGTGGTGATCCGATCGAGGTCTCTATCGGGACGACCACTCAGCTCTCCCTGGGAGCGGCTCTGGAGAAATACCTCTCGGTCGATACGACGGAAAATATTGTTCGTTTCGAGGGAGCCAATGTCTAGATTCGCAGTGGACAGGGCTCCTCGGAGGGACAAGGCGACCGGTACGCTCCCACGGTCAATGGCCTCGGCAACCTGATCATCGGATACGATGAACCGGATGAACATTACCTGGACAAAACTGGATCCCACAATTTGGTGATCGGTCCCTATCATTCCTATACAAGCGCGGGTGCCCTGCTTGCGGGGGTGGGAAATGTCGCCAGCGGCCCGTGGGTGGCTCTTGCGGGCGGCGAAGATAATGAGGCCCATGAGTTTGCCAGCGCCGTTGTTGGCGGCGTGTACAATGACGCTTTGGAAGAGGTTTCCGTGGTTGTCGGGGGGTGGCGAAATGAGGCCTCGGGAACTGGCGCGGTGGTCGTCAGTGGTGAGGAAAATGTCGCCAGCGGTGAACAGTCCGTGGCCGGTGGGGGCAAAGGCAATGTTGCCGAGGGCCCCGGGGCGGTGGCAACGGGCGGCCGTGATAACCGGGTGACAGGTATTTGGTCGGCGGTCAGCGGTGGCTACCGGAATACGGCCGGCGGTCGTTTTCGTCCATCAGTGGGGGGAGCGACAATGAGACGTCCGCCGACTCTTCGTCCGTCAGCGGTGGGCGCTATAACAAGGCATTGGCGAACGCTGCATCGGTGAGTGGCGGTGATTTCAACTCGGCCACGGGCGAGATGTCCTGGGTTGGCTCCGGCGACGGTAACACGGCATCCGCGACGAAATCTTCGGTGAGCGGTGGCTCGAACAACCAGGCGGATGCGATGTGGGCGACGGTCGGTGGTGGCCGCAATAACGTCGCGAGCGGTCACTATTCGGTGGTCAGTGGTGGGTGGGGCAACCAGGCGATTGGCCGCGATTCGGCCGTGAGCGGTGGCGAGGACGGCGTGGCCACAGGAATTGTTTCGTCAATCAGCGGCGGTTCGATCAACAGGGCCGAGGGAAGGGCTTCGACGGTGAGCGGCGGTTCGGGAAACACGGCGACCGGCGACAACGATCATCTCCCCTAGGCCGAGTCACGCGTCCGGCGTGGACATCCTCTCGGAATTTTCATATCAGGCTCCATCTCAGCGACTTTCGGCCGCAAGCTCGTGGCTGGTTGGCGTCATCCCGCTGGAATGATTCTCAGTCAAGCCCCATATGTTGCAATTCGATCGGGCACTCGCCGCGCGCGAGCTTGGCCGCACGATCGTTCAGTTGAGCTTCCATCGACTCGCGATCGATCATGATCACGAAGTCTCCGTTGCGGATTCCCTTGAGCGCAAACTGGGCCAGTTCGTCGAGGTCCTGCACCGGGAGATCGAAGCCGGCCTTCTTTGCGCCTTCCATGAACTCATCGAAGGTGGTCTCGCGCTCTTTGCCCGCCGGCTTGAGGCGCGCCAGCTCCGCCGGACGGTTGCGCATCGTGGTCCAGATTCCTGTGGGCAGCATCCCACCGGATGGGTAGAAGATGGCCGCGCGCAAATTGGTCTCGCGCCCCTTTAGTTGTGCGGCGAGACACTCCGTCATGATCGAAACCGCAGCTTTGCTCGAAGCATAGACAACCTGTTGGGCAAGCGGCGAGATGCCGCCGTCCCCGGAGGAGGTGTTGAGCACCAGCCCCTCTTCGCCCGATTTGATCATGCGCGGCACGAAGGCCTGCACGCCGTGGGCGACTCCGCCCACGTTGACCCCGTGCACCCAGGTGAAATCGCTGGGTTCCGTCTCCCAGAGATCGAGGTTGGGTGCGGCCACGCCGGCATTATTGCAGAGGAGGTGGCACGCGCCGTGGGCAGCGAATACCTGATCGGCCAGAGCGTTTACGGACTCGGGTTTGGAAACGTCGGTTACCACCCCCATGACCTCGCCGCCCAGCTCTGCTTGTGCTGCCTCGAGCGCCGGCGCTTCCACGTCGGCGATCACGACCTTCATTCCTTCGCCCAGAAACGCCTTGGCCAACGCCTTTCCAATACCGCTGGCCCCACCCGTGACGACGGCAACCCGTCCCTTTAAATCTTTCATCGCTGTATCCCCTTGTGGTTTGACGTCCACGCCGAGCCGCTTGTCCGGCGCGTAACAACATCTGACGTCTTATCGCATCCGAGCGTGGGCGCCAGCGGTTTGCGGCGGGCGGGAAGCAGTGTGGCAGGTTATCGGTTGCCGGGTTCTGTTTGATGAAGAAAGGGCCGTCGAGAGAAACAGGGAATTGCTGTTTCCCGCCGTCGGATCGACTTCCCATGGGGTTGACGGTCTGGCATATCGGGGCAATGAAAAAACTGATGACTTTGGCGATGGCGACTATCTTGATGGCGGGCATGCTTATCTTGCCGACGGGTTGTGGTTCGTCGAGTGGCGAAAATCGGGATATTCAGGAGTTGGGCGAGCGTCTGGTGGTCGAGTATTACGAAGGTCTCGACCTTGGGGATAGCGCGGTGCTGGCAGCGAAGTTTGCGAGCAGTTTCCAGTCTGTGATTTCTACGGGCCCCAGTTCTCGCGAGGCAGTCCTTGCGACGATTGATGCCGAAACCTTTGGCGACTTTGCGCTTTCGGATTTCACAACGACGCGGGCTGGATCCACGTTGACGGTTTCGTATCGCGGGACGATCGCGGTGGACGGTGTGGCCTATGCCCCAACTTGGCGGGTTAACGTCTTTAAGGAAATTGATGGCGATTGGCTTGGGATCGCTTTTGCCGATGCCGGCGAAGCTCCTTAGGCCCTGTTGGACCTTCGACAACTTCGGAGGATGACGCAGGAAGTTTACGTTTCCGGGTTTCCTGAATACCTGCCTTGGTCCTCGTAAACTTCCGGCAGGCGTCCTGCCCCCTGTGTGGCCGTGTTCTTGTTTCCGCAGACCGTGTCTATGCTGTGACAGACCAGGCGCTCAGCAGTTCTCCTGCGATTGCGAACAGGCCGCCGAGACTCACGCCAAAAGCGATTGCCCGAATATACGGAATCCCGGCAATGTAGATGACGGCGTGTGCGACTCGCGCCCAGAAGAACTGTTGGGCACCGATCTCGGTGACTTCGTTTGAGACACCCGCGAGTCCCGCCACGAGCACCAGCGCCGCGAAGGCAGGTAGATTCGCCAGCAGGTTCAGATGAGCCCGCTCGGCGCGTTTGCCCCATTCGGGCAAGGCCTCGCCGCCAAGCTCACGGTTCCCGAGACCGTATACAAATCCCTGAGTTGTGATCACAGCGATCAGTGGGGGGAAGGCGAGGAGAATCGACAGCAGCGCCGTAAGGACAAGCATTCCGAGTTCCGTGGTCATTGTGCCACCCTAGCTAGTTGCAAAATCATCGCAAAATTGAGGTTCCGATCTGGCGGGCTCCGTGCCTGGCACGCTGACTGCTTTCCCGGCTCGACTGCGGCCGGGAAGGGGAGTGTGGGCGAGGTTGCAAGAGGCCAAGTAACCTGACGCTATTCTATGGTATCTTGAAGCGGATTTGGTTATTTTTGAAAGCCGCACAAATGGATTCGTATGTTTGATGATGTAGCGAAGATTTTTCGCGATGAGATGCCCCGGGTTGATTTTTGTTCACTTCGGGTCAGCCGCGAGCGCTCCCAAACGGTTTGGACACGTCAAGGAGTTCTGCAGCCGGTTGGCAATGATGATGATTTCGGCGCGATGGTGGTGGTGCACCATGGGGGTGGTGCCGGTTATGGGGCCACCCCGGACTTGAGCCGCAGTGGTATTCGGGCGGCGATCAGCCGTGCGAAGCAGTGGGCCGCCCGGACGGCGGATATCGGGGTGACCGATTTCTCGGCCGTCCCCATGCCGCATCCGAGGGGCAGTTTCGAATCGGATAACGAGGTGCCGTGGCAGACCATGAGCCTTGGCGACAAGATCGACCTGCTTGGCGATCTGGCCGGGCGTCTCAAGGTAGATGACCGCATCGTCGATTGGGAGTCTGCCTTGTGGTGGACCCAGGCGGAGAGCCTCTACGTCACGAACGGCGGAGGCGAGGTGGCGCAGACGCAACATATTCTGGTTCCCCATCTGCAGGTAGCGGCCAACGACGGCACCGATACCGTGATCCGGAGTCTGGGTGGTCGAGGCTTTGCCCGTCAGGCGGGCCTTGAGTTGCTCTCGGATCTTCAGCTGGAAGCCGCAGCGGACCGAATTTCGCAGGAGGCCTTGGCCCTTTTGGCAGCACCCCACTGTCCATCCGAGACCACGGAATTGGTGCTCGCACCCGATCAGATGATGCTGCAGATCCATGAATCCATCGGTCATCCACTGGAGCTCGATCGCATTCTGGGTGACGAGCGCAATTATGCCGGAACGAGCTTCGTGACTCTCGATATGTTCGGGTCGTACCAATATGGCAGCGAGTTGCTGAACGTCACTTATGCACCGACGGTACAAGGTCAGCTCGCCTCGTACGCCTTCGACGACGACGGGGTCAACGCGGAGCGGCAGTACATCATCCGCGAAGGCAAGCTCGAGCGTCCTTTGGGCAGCGTCCTGTCCCAGCATCGCGCCGGGGTGCAGGGTGTCGCGAACTCTCGAGCCAATGGTTGGAACCGACCGGCCATCGACCGCATGGCGAACCTCAATGTCGAACCGGGAGAGGGAGACCTGGACTCCCTTCTCGGGGGCATCGAGCGCGGCGTTTATATGGAGACCAATATTTCGTGGTCGATCGATGATAGCCGAAACAAATTTCAGTTCGGCTGTGAGTATGGCCGCCTGATTGAGAACGGGGAACTCACCGATGTCGTGAAGAAGCCGAACTACCGCGGCGTCTCGGCGAGCTTCTGGAGAAACCTGACTGGCGTTGGCGGCATGGAAACGCGTGACGTGCTTGGGACCCCATACTGCGGCAAGGGTGAGCCCAACCAGGTGATTCGGGTCGGGCATGCCTCGCCGGTCTGTCGATTTTCCAACGTTGAGGTGTTCGGAGGCGCGTGATGCAGAGGGCATTTCATACGTTGGCCGACGAGTTGACCGCGTGTCTGCGGGGCGATGAAGTGCTGCTCTGTTCGCTGTCGGCGGAACGCTCTGATTTCGTGCGCCTCAATGATTGCCGCGTGCGGCAAGCGGGCTCGGTGCAGCAAGGTTCGCTCGGTATCGAGTTGATAGATAAGTCCCGGCACGTCAGCGCGTCGTACGTGCTCTCCGGCGACGGCGAGGTCGACCGGGCCCGGGGGGCTGCATTGATCGGTGAATTGCGCGAGCAGCTTCCGTATCTGCCCGAGGACCCGCATTTGATATACAACCGCGAGGTCCGATCGACGGAAATGCGGGCTGAGTCGGATCTACCCACCTCGACCGACGCCATCCATGAGATCATCCGTGCGGGCGAGGGCCTGGACCTCGTAGGCATCTGGGCTGCGGGTGATGTGATGAGCGGCTTCGCGAATTCGCTGGGGCAGCGTAACTGGTTTGAGTCCCGGAGCTTTCACTTTGATTGGAGCGTGTACCAATCTGGGGACAAGGCGACGAAATGTGGATATGCCGGCGCCCGCTGGTCCACCGAGGAGCTTCAACGGCGGATGGAGCAGGCGCGGGCCGAGGTGGAAGCGCTCTCTCGAGCGCCCCGGACCATTGCGCGGGGAGAGTACCGTGTGTACCTCGCACCCGCGGCTCTTTGTGAGATCACGGATCTGATGTCCTGGGATGGATTTGGCCTCAAGGCGCAGCGCAGCAAGATCAGTCCGTTGATGAAGGCAGTTGCGGGAGAGGCTTCTCTCGACCCGAGGGTATCCCTCTACGAACACTCCGCGGCAGGACGCAGCCCGGCCTTTGACTCAAAAGGCTTCATTAAACCGCCGAAGGTGAGCTTGGTGGAGGGCGGCGCGTATCGTGATTCGCTCGTGTCTGCACGCAGCGCAGCCGAGTATGGTGTGGAGACGACCGGGGCAAACGGCGGAGAGTCGCCTACATGCCTTGAGATGAACGGTGGCACACTGGCCGCGTCCGAGATCCTCAAGGAGCTGGGAACCGGATTGTGGATCAACAACCTCTGGTATCTGAACTACAGCGACCGGCCTGCCTGTCGCATGACCGGAATGACGAGATTCGCCACGCTATGGGTCGAAAATGGTGAAATCGTGGCGCCGGTAAACGTGATGCGATTTGACGACTCGGTCTTTCGGATCCTGGGGGAGGGCCTGGTGGACCTCTCCGCCGAGCCGGAGCTGATGCTGAGCGCCCGAACCTATGGGCAGCGCGACACCGGGTCTTCATGCTTGCCCGGCGCTCTGGTCGACGGTTTC
>JAQWJE010000040.1:0-75000 GCA_029248525.1 Candidatus Binatia bacterium | reverse complement strand
GAGAGGAACCGCTCGATCACATCCTCGCGACGCATTCCGATCACCGAGCGGGTTGGCCCACACATGCCAGCATCCGTCAAAAACCCTGTGCCTTCGGGCAAAATCTTCTCATCGGCTGTCTGAATATGGGTATGCGAGCCGACCACCAGCGATACCTGACCATCGAGATACCAGCCCATCGCGGCCTTCTCCGATGTTGTCTCCGCATGCATGTCCACCACCACCACATCCGCTTGTTCTCGAAGCGATTCGAGGGCTCGATCTGCGGCCCGAAACGGACAATCAAAGTCGCCCATGAAGACGCGGCCTATCAGGTTCACGACACCGACTCGCGTTCCGTCGCGCGCCGTGACTGCCGTCCAGCCTCGGCCCGGATTGTTCTGGGGAAAGTTCGCCGGACGAATCAGGCGAGGCTCCTCTTCGAGTACGGGTTCGATCGAGCGATGCCGCCAGATATGATTTCCGGTCGTCAGCACATCCACGCCCGCATCGAGCAATTCGTCGACACCGTTCGGGTCGATGCCCCGACCTCCGCTGGCATTTTCCCCGTTGGCGACCACACAATCAACGTCCTCGGCCGCGCGAATGGAACGAAGCTCCTGCCGGATCAACTGACGCGTGGCTCGGCCAAAAATATCCCCCAGATATAGTATCCGCATGATCGATGGAGCCTAGCGTGCAACGTCGCTCGCGCGAGTCTCGCGAATGACAGTCACCTTGATCTGACCGGGGTACGTCAGTTCTTCCTCCACGCGCCGAGCGATATCCCGAGCCATCGCCGCCGCGCGATCGTCATCAACCTTGGCAGGCTCGACAAAAACTCGGACCTCACGGCCCGCCTGAACAGCGAACGAACGCGTCACACCATCATAGCTGCCCGAAATCTTCTCGAGTTCGTCGAGTCGCTCGACGTAACTCTCCAGAACCTCGCGTCGAGCGCCCGGGCGCGCCCCGGACAGCGCATCAGCGGCATCGACCAGTGGCGCGAGGATGGTCTCGCATTTTACTTCCTCGTGATGAGCGGCAATCGCATTGCAGACCTTCGACGACTCGCCATATTTCCGAGCGATATCGGCCCCGATCAGCGCGTGGGAGCCCTCGACCTCGTGGGTAAGCGATTTGCCGATATCGTGCAGCAGAGCCGCCCGGCGGGCCTGTTTCACATTCAAACCGAGCTCGGCCGCCATCAGGCCGCAAATGAAGGAGGCCTCAATGGAGTGCGCCAGCACGTTCTGTCCATAGCTGTAACGGTAGCGGAGCATCCCCAGAAGTTTCACGATCTCCTGATGAACGCCGTGCACACCGGCCTCGAACAGAGCCTTCTGCCCAGCTTCCTTGACCGTCGCCTCAACGTCCTTTTCCGATTTCCGCACGACCTCTTCGATACGGCCCGGGTGGATCCTCCCATCCGAAAGCAGCTTTTCGACAGCAATCTTCGCAATTTCCCGCCGCACAGGATTATGGCAGGAGATCACGACGGTCTCGGGGGTATCATCGATGATCAGATCAACCCCGGTGGCCGCCTCGATCGCCCGAATATTTCGACCTTCTCGGCCGATCAGCCGGCCCTTCATATCATCCGATGGCAACGAAACGATCGAGATGGAGCGTTCGGCGACCCACTCCCCGGCCAGACGAGCGATCGACTGCGCGACGATCTTCTTGGCCCGGCGCTCGCCGTCCTCGCGCGCCTCCTCCTCGATCTGCCGGATCCGGCGCCCTGCCTGAAGCTTTGCCTCTTCGCTGATTTCGGCAACCAGCGCCTGCTTGGCTTCTTCCCGGGTGAGGCCGGCAGCTCGCTCGAGAGAGTTCCGGGTTTGCTCGATCGCGGCGGCCAACTCGTCGCGCTCCTGGCTCAGAGTCGCGCTCTCCTCTTCGGCTGCCGACTCGCGCTTGGCAATCTCGCGTTCCCGGTTCTCAACCTTGTTCCCGCGCCGCTCGAGATCGACCTCCAGGCTGCCGAGCTTCTTCTCGGTCGCCTGAATCTGCTGACGTTTGGCGCGAACCTCTTCATCGAGAGACTCTCGTGCCCGGCCTGCGTCGTCCCTGGCAGCCATCTGAGCTTCCTTGCGAATCGAGTCTGCCTCGCGCTCAGCCTGATGCAACGCCTGCTCTGCCGATGCGAGAGCCTCGGAGGCTGCCCGGCGCGACTGTCGCCGCCGAATCAGGGAAAAACCCCCGGCGATCAATGCTGCGACGAAAAATCCGATGATTCCTGCCGGCAAACTATCCAATTTCCACTCCAGACTGCGCCTACTGGCGAACCGCGTCACCCTGGGGCTGGCGGAAAACTTAAGATGTTGGGGACTTCCATTGACGACCCTCGATCGGCGGCCCTCCCCCCACCTAAGCTATGGACCCTCAGCGTCAAGAGTCAAGCCGAGGCCAGTTTGTTTGCGGGGAGAAGCCCGTCAACAAATGCCTCCGGCACGAAGTTCTGCAGATCCTCGGCGCCCTCGCCCAAACCCACGTAGCGCACCGGGGCTCCGAGTTCGTGACGCACCGCGATCGTCATGCCGCCACGCGCCGAACCATCGAGTTTGGTGAGGATGACACCGGTAATCGGCACGATCTCCGCGAAGGCCCTCGCCTGCGCAAGCGCATTCTGCCCCGTGGTCGCATCCAGAACGAGCAGCACTTCGTGGGGAGCGTCGGGTACAACGCGCCCCAGAATCCGACTCACCTTGCGCAACTCCTCCATCAAATTGACCTTGGTATGCAGGCGCCCCGCGGTATCGACGAGCACGACGTCCACGTTACGCGCCTCGGCAGCCTTCATCCCGTCGAACGCGACCGACGAAGGATCGGCACCAAGATCCTGCCGCACAATTTCCGCACCCGTACGCTCGGCCCAAACCGCCAACTGATCGGCAGCCGCCGCACGAAAGGTATCGCCGGCAACCAGCAATACCTTTCGGCCGGCGGCTGCGTGGCGAGCCGCCAGTTTGCCGATCGAAGTTGTCTTGCCCACCCCATTGACGCCAACGACCAGTTGAACCCACGGCCGCTTGGGCAAGATCTCCGGCTCCGGGACAGGATCCCCCAACAGGGCGCGGATCTCGTGCCGCAATGCCTCCTCGACGACCGTCGCATCGGCATCTGCGGGCACCTTGGCGCGAACTGCAGCGACCAGATGACCAGCCGGGCCGACGCCGACGTCGCTCGCGATGAGGATTTCCTCGAGGCCCTCAAAGAGCGCCGCATCTGCCCCACCACCCGACAGCAGGGAGCGCAAGCGCCCCGCGAGGGCACCCTGGCTCTTGGCCAAACCACGAGCAAAGGGGTCGACAACAGGTACAGAGACCGCAGACGGGGGGCCAATTTCCTCGTCCTCCCGCGCCCCGCCCTCTGGCACGACCGGTGCAGTCGAGCCAGCACGCAACTCCCGCACCAAGGCGGCGATAAGCACCAGGAGCCATAAAGCCCCCCAAAGTAAGAGCGAAAACGGGATATCTGCCATCGTCTGCGTCAGGCCGACGCGGCCATTCCGTCGGTCGCTACCCGCGCCGCCTCTTCGACCTCAACGGACACGATCTGGGAAACGCCCGCCTCGGGCATCGTCACGCCGTAGAGCGAATCCGACTGCTCCATCGTGCGTTGTTTGTGAGTGATGATGAGGAACTGCGTATCCGCACTCATGCGCTTCAACAGAGCGCTGAAACGACCCACATTCGCATCATCCAACGGTGCGTCCACCTCGTCCAGCAAGCAGAAAGGGGTCGCGCGCAGCGAGAACAACGCCATGATCAGGCTTACCGCGGTCAGCGACCGCTCCCCGCCGGACAACATTCCGAGGCTGCGGACCGCCTTGCCCGGAGGCTGGACGGCTATCTCGACCCCGGTCTCGAGGAGATTATTGGGCTGCGTGAGAACCAGATCGGCGGAGCCGCCGCGGAAAAGCTCCTTGAAAATAATAGAGAATTTCTCACGAGCCTGCTCAAAGGTATCCTTGAAACGCGTTCGCGTCGTGCGGCTGAGTTCGCCGATTGTCTTGCGCAAGTCTTCGATCGAGGCCTCGAGGTCGCCCCGCTGCGTCTGCAGGAATCCATAGCGCTCTTCCAATTCCTGAGCGTCCGCAATGGCAGTCACGTTCACGGCACCGAGGCGGTCGATCCGCTTCTTGAGAGCAGCCACCCGCTCGGCAGCAATCTCCGGCTCGAACTCCTCGGGTACGAAGACTTCCGAGACCACCACCTCGTACCTCTCCATGACACCCTCGGCGACTCCATTCATCTGGGCCTCCAAAGATGCCGATCGGACTTCGAGCTGGTTGATTCGCTCCCGCCGCCCGTCGAGGTCGCTCCGCACCTCGCCGACCTGCTTTTCGCACTCCGAAAGAAGGTTCGCGACTTCCCGAGCCTCCCCGCGAGCCTTCTCGACGGCCGCCTCCTCCGTCGCGTGACGCTCTCGGGCGACGCTTAATTCCTCCGCCAATTGGGCCAATGCCGTCACGGCCCGTTCGCGTTCCTCGGCCAGCCGCGCGGTATCCTCACCAAGGGTTCGGCGACGCGACTGCAGAACCTCGCGAGCGTGCTGCTGCCTGGCATGCTCGGCAACCGCCTCAGTCACGAACTGTCGGGCTTCCGCGAGCTTGTGCCGGGCGCCATCGCGCGCGGCCTGTGCCTGTTCGAAGGCCGATCGGGTCCGCCCCAAGGCCTCCCCGCTGGACTCGACGGCCGCCTGCGCCGATCGCTCACCCGCCTCGGCTGCCAGCGCCTGCTGCTCCGCTTCCCGCGCTCTTTCCTCGCTCTCGGCGAGCGAGCCTGCCGCGATGCGTAGTTCCTCTTCCGTCTCGGCGATCCGCGTATCCGCGGCCGCCCGCTCCCGACGAGCCGCCTCCAGCGCGTGCTCGGCCGCGACCAGTTCGAGCGTGGCATCATGAGCCTGGGCATCGAGACTTCGCAGGGCCTCGCCTTTGGCCAGACATTCCTCGCGTGCCGCCAGAATTCTCCCCTGCAGAGCCTCGAGCGCCTTTTCCTCCCGGGCCTGTTGCTCTTCCAATTCGGTCAGAACACGCCGACGCTCGAGCAGACCAACGCCCTCGGGCGCCTGCCCACCGGTCACGACACCGCGTTCGTCAATAAGATCGCCGGACAGGGTCACCCACACGCCAGCGCCCGGCGCAGACCGGAACGCGGATATCGCGGTGGCGAGGTCCTCGGTCAGCAAGACCCGTCCGAAGAGGGCCTCGCGAACTTCCGAGAAGCCCTCCTTTGCGCCGAGCATATCCACCATCCGCCGGCACCCCGGGGGCACCTGCGATGCGGGCGTCGCAGGCTGACCGCGCCGCGGGACGAAGGAAATTCGGCCCTCGCCGGCAGCCCTGAGAGCTTCGGCAAGACGAGCCCCGTCTTCGGGCCCCTCGACGACGGCGCCACGCAGCACATCGCCCAAAACAGCCGCTACGGCTGGCTCCAGGGTCTCCGGAATCTGCAGGGACTCGACCAATAAACCCAGCGGACCGTCGGCTCGAGCAAGAATCGTATCGATTCCGTCGGCATAGCCCTCCTTGGAGCGCTCCAACTCGCGAAGTCCGTCAATACGGCCCCCGACGTGCAGGAGGGTCTCGCGCAGTGTCGACTGGGATTCTTCGAGTCGCCGGAGCTCATCCTCACGCAAGCGCAGGGTCTCGGCGGCGCCTTTGCGGGTATCCTCCAGCCGACCGTGCTCGGTCCGTGCCGAAACTTCGCGTTGGGCCGCCGCCTCGGCTCGGCTCGCCGCCCCCGCCAGTTCGGTCCGCCGCCCCTCGAGGCGGTCCTCGATCCGGGCTGCTTCTTCGCGAATACCGGAGACCCGAGCTGCACTCTCGGCTCGGCGCTCGGCGACTTCCGCGAGCACCGACCGCGCGTTCGCCAATTCCGATCGATGCTGGTTGCAGTCGGCTTCGGCTTGTTGGAAAGCTGGCGCAGCCAACTGCACCTGGTCCTCCGCCCCCTGCGATGCGCCCTCGGCGGACCGCAAAACAGACTCTCGCGTCTCGAGTTCCGCCGTCGCCGCCACCAGCCCCGCCGACAGCGCCTCCTCGCGCCCGGCGAGCTCCCCGTCTTCGTCCACAACCCTGCCGAGGCGCTCTTCCAGACTTTTCAGGCTGTCGTTCGTTGCCGTCTGTCGCTCCGTCGCGCGAACGACAGCCGAGGCCACGTCCGCCAACGCCGCGAACATCTGCTCGATAGCCTCCTTGGTCTCGCGATCCCGAACCTGCACATCGTCGCGCTGGGACACCAATTCGCCGAGCCGAGTCTCGACTTCGCCAATCAGAGTCCGCAACTCGGCAAGTTCGACGTTGCAGCTCGAGCCCTCTTCGGCGAGTACACCGAAGCGCGAACCAGCGAGAAAGATTTCGACTTCGCGCAGCTCAGCCTCGAGCTTCTTGAATTCTTCCGCACGCTTGGCCTGACGCTGCAGCGCACTGAGTTGGCGTTCGATCTCGCGCATCACATCCGTAACGCGAGAGAGATTCTCGCTGGTCCGGTCCAGTTTCCGCTCCGAGGCGATCTTCCGGCTGCGGAAGCGCGTCGTACCGGCTGCCTCCTCGATAAAGAGCCGGATTTCCTCGGGCTTGGCGCCCACCAACTGCATCACGCGGCCCTGCTCGATCATCGCGTAGGCTTTGGGCCCAAGGCCGCTGCCGAGAAAGAGTTCCGTGATATCGCGCAAACGGGCCGGGGATTGGTTGAGCAGGTATTGCGATTCTCCGCTGCGAAACAATCGTCGAGTGACACTGAACTCGGGCAGCCGAGCGACCTGCGCCGCCACGCCCTCCTCCGGAAGGAGATCAGATGCCGAATCCTGACTCTGCTCGAAAGTCAAAGTGACCTCGGCAAAGTTCAGCGGAGCGCTCCCGTCATTGCCACAGAAGATGATATCTTCCATGTCGCGGGCACGGAGATTCTTGACGCTTTGTTCGCCCAGAGCCCAGCGAATTGCGTCGGATACATTGGACTTCCCGCAACCGTTAGGACCCACAATCGCGTTCATTCCCGGGCCGAATCGAAGTTTCGTGGGCTCTCGGAACGACTTGAACCCAACGAGATCGATCTCACGAATGCGCAAACTTCACCTCCACGTACACCACCCGGAGCATCGCCGAATCGCGATGCAAATTGTGGAGGTCTCTATCCAGAATATTGTGTCTGGAGTCAACCCAAGGCACAAGGGATTGCGGTTTTTAGCGAAGGAATTCGGCGATCACTTGCCCAAACTGACAGGATTCCTTATGTTGCTCAAAAGCTGCAGAGCGTCCGGCATCCGCCTTGACCCTCTCGACGACCCGCCGACCACCTTTGTTCTAGTCCCGTGGCGCGCCGGGAGGAGAGGGCCTTGACCGCCGCGCCTCTCCTCTCTCGAAAGGCCCACCGGAACAGAAGTGCGCAAGCAGATCCTTATTAGTCGATCCAGCGTCGACACCCGAATCGGACTCACCGAAGACGGCACCCTCGCTGAAATTCAGGTTGAAAACCCGGCCGAGAACTCCAGCGCCGGAAACGCCTACAAGGGCAAAGTGGTCCGGGTTCTCCCGGGGATGCAGGCCGCTTTCGTCGATATCGGTCTTGAAAAGGCCGCATTCATGCACGTCTCGGACTTCTGGGACGGGCCGGACGAACCCGAAGAGGCCGATGACCTCGCGGACGACCTTGAGGAGGATACCGAGGATGACCTCGCGGACGACCTCGAGGAGGATACCGAGCCTTCCGAACCGGTCGATCCGGATGAAGCCGATTCGCAGGAAGCCGATTCCGCAGAGCCTCATGCCTCGGATTCGGCGCTCGACGAACCGGACCAGAGCGCAGAATCGACGGGCATTGGCCCTCTCGAGGACAAGGACGCAGGGCCCGAACCCGCCGGAGACGCGGCCCTGCTCGCGACCGAGCAGGACGCGGCTGACCCAGCAGCCCCGCAAACCGACGAGGAAAGCGCGTGGGTCGGCGATGAAGATCCGGCCGAGGAAAGCGCCGAGGTCCTCGAAGTCCTCGAGGAACCAGCCCACGAAGGTGAGACGGCCCATGAGGAGGCCGATCCGTCGGGCGACCCGGCTGCCGAGCAAGAAGAAAGCGCGGATGCGACCGGCGCTGCCGGCAAATCCCGGAAACCCGGTCCCCGCGGTCGATCCCGGCGGAAGCCCAGCACCCCGCCACCCTCCATCGACGAATTACTGAAACCCGGACAGGAAATTCTGGTTCAGGTCTCCAAGGAACCCATGGGGACCAAGGGGGCTCGCGTCACCGGCCATATCTCTCTTCCCGGGCGCTATATTGTCTACATGCCGACCTCGAACCATATCGGCGTATCTCGTCGCATCGAGAAAGCCCGCGAGCGCCAGCGTCTCAAGAAGATCGTGGCCGAGAACCGGCCCGGGGGCAAAGGCGGATACATCGTTCGGACCGCCTGCGAAGGACTGTCGAAGAAGGAAATCCTGGCCGACATCAAGTTCCTGTCGAAGTTGTGGCAGGGCATCGAGAAGAAGGCCGCCTCCGAGGGCGCACCCAGCCTCCTGCACGAAGATCTGGACATCGTCCTGCGCTCGATGCGCGATCTTCTCACCAACGAGGTCGAAGAGATCCTCGTCGACGACCCGGGCGACCATGAACGGATCCTGGAGTTCATCGATACCGCGCTACAGCCCGAGCTGAAATCGCGTGTCCGTCGCCACGAGAGCCTGGCTCCTCTTTTTGATGAAGTCGGGGTGGAAAATCAGGTACGACGAGCGCTTGATCGACGCGTCTGGCTGAAATCCGGCGGCTATCTGATTGTCGACCAGACCGAAGCGTTGACAACCATCGACGTGAATACGGGCAGATTCGTGGGCAAGAAGACCCACGAAGAAACCGTGCTGAAAACAAATATGGAGGCTGCCAAAGCCTGCGTTGACCAGATGCGCTTGCGCAATATTGGCGGGATCATCGTCATTGACCTGATCGATATGGAGCTTGCCGAAAACCGCAAGAAAGTCAGCGAGGCCATCGAGGAGGCCGTCAAACGCGACAAGGCCCGCACCAATATTCTGAAGATCTCCGAGCTCGGGCTGGTCGAGATGACCCGCAAGCGTACGCGCGAGAATCTGCAGAAGATCATCACCATCCCATGCCCCTCCTGCGACGGACTTGGGCGACAAAAATCGCCGGAGGCCGTCGCGGGAGATGCACTGCGGGAGGCCCTGCGGAAAGCCGAGGCGGCCGACAACCCTCGGAATCTGACCATCCGGATTGCCAGTGATATCGCCGGGATCCTGCGGCAAGCGATCGAAAAGCGCCCCAATGCCATTCTCGCCGCCAAGGGTATTCAGCTGTCCGTGAAGGGCGAGCCAAATTTCGAGCGGAACGCTTTCGAAATCGAATTCGGCGGACAAGCCAAGCGCAAAAGAAGCGGTGGCCGACGTCGACGCCGGCGGTCGGGAGCCGCCAAGGCAGCTGCCGCGCCGAGCGAAACAGCCGCCGACTGAACGCCGCCGGATATCGCGTCCCCGATTCTTATCCCGAAACGGCTTGCGACAGAGTTTTTCGCAGTCCTTGATTCTGCCCGGCATCTTCGGGTACCGATAACGCGGAAGTGAATGTTGTGGAGGGTGGATGCTGATGGATTTGCCGAAGTGCCAGAAGTGCGATGCAGGACTGTTGATCCCGCTGTCCGATTACGGGCAGGAGGGTGCCACCGTGATGTTCAAAGCTTGGGTCTGCACCAGCCCCGTCTGCGGATTCTCGATTCGTATCGACAAAGGTGAGGTCACCTTCGGCCGCAAGGTCGAACAGCGAACCTAGGCTCCGCCTACCTGCGACATCGTTGCAGGCGCGAAATCTGCCCGTCCGAAACCATCCGGATCTCGCCGGCCTCGGCCGTGACCAGCCATGCCACGCCCAACTGGCGATAGCGTTCCACCACCTCGGAATGCGGGAAGTCGAACCGATTCCGCCGCGCGGCCTGGACAACCGCTGCAGCAGGCCTCAGCCTTGCGAGCAACGCCACACCGCTCGAGGTTCTCGACCCGTGGTGCGGTACTTTAAGCACGGTAGCACCGGGCAAATCCGCAGAGCCACCCAGCATCGACTCGCCAGCCGCCTCGATATCTCCAGTGAACAGCACCGAGGTAGCTCCATAGCGAAGCGCGAGCACGAGAGAGTTGTCGTTGCGGTTCGCGAAGCCATGCTTCCCTGGTTGCAGGACATCCACCCGACCCCAGCCAGCTCCAAATTGGTCGCCCGTCCCGAGACGCTTCCATCGGGCCCGCCCCGGCGGGATCCAACGACCTTCCTCCTCGGGCAGGCGACTGCCATGAGATACCGCAAATTCTGCTCGTGGATAAAGGCTCCACAAATCATCGATGCCCCCGGCATGATCCCAGTCTGCATGACTGACAACAATCCGGCGCAGACCCGAAAGACCCTCCGCCCGGAGTACCGGCCGCACCACACGGGTGGCCAAACCGGGAGCAGACAAACGCCCGGGTAAATCGATCAACGTCCCGGCCACCTCGCCGGGACCGGCAAAAAGAATTGCATCGCCCTGACCGACGTCCAGAAAGCGCACTCGCAAAGAGCTCCGATCAAGTGGTCCCGAGAATGTCCGCCAAACCACAGCAACCAGAAGAACCCCCCCGACCACCACCAGCCAGCGTTCCCAACCCCAACGGCGAAAGCCCGAACCGATCAAAAGAGCCGCCACCCCCGCGGCCCCGATGGGAAGCCACCCATCCGCCCGCACCACGCCCAGGCGTGTCTCGCCGACCGCCGCAATCAAAGGCTCGACCGCGTCGATCATCACAGCAGCGACCCGGAGGAGACGGCTGGCCAACCCGATATCGAGTGGCGCGAGGAAAGCCCCGGGTAAAGCCGGTGCGAGGACGCCCGGGCCCAAAACCGGACCCACGACCAGGTTGACAATAATCCCGGCCAACGAAAACTCGCCGAAATGGTAGGCGAGGATCGGTGCGGTCGCAGCCACCGCAACCAGCGAGAAGCGTCCCGCACGGATCAGCCTCGCAGCGAAAGAGCTCGCGGCCCCGCCGCCCGCGAGCATCAGGGCGCCCGTGGCGAGGAAAGTGAGCTGAAAGCCGACGGCGCCGGCATACCCCGGATCCCACATTAAAAACCCGGCAGCCGTGGCCAGCAAAAAGTGAAAAGGGCGTGCCCTGCCCCCAAAAAATTCCTGAAACTGGAGCAGGAAGGCCACCATCGCCGCGCGCGCAACAGCCACCGAGAATCCGACGATCATCAGATACGACGAGACCACTCCCAACACGAGAATGCGGGAGAGTAGGCGCGCACGCGCGCCATGCCCGACCGGGAGCAGCAGATGCACAAGAAAGCCGAGAAGCATCTGGGCACCCCAAAACACCGCCGCCAGATGAAGTCCGGACACCACCAGAAGATGAGCCACCCCGGCAGCGGCCCAATATTCGCGGCGTTCCCTGTCCAGAGAGTGTCGCTCTCCCAAAACCAGCGCGTGCAGGATCGGGCCCGCCTTGCCCGGAGCGCCGCGATCGATCGCTTCCGCAATCGCCGCCCGCACTCGGACCCGGAGGCTCTGCGATGCGGCCATCTTCTCGACGGCTCGATCGTCCTTGATACGCAATCGAGCCAAGGTGCCATGCCTTCGGGCATACCCTTGCCGATCGTCCTTGCCTGCGTTGCACAACCCCAGTGGGGGGTAAGGCCGCGCCACCAAACGAAAGCGATCGCCCGGGTGCCAATCCGACCGAGCCCGCGAGAACAAGACCTCGACAAGGGCGCCTTTCGGCAAACCGTCATTATCCCCACGCAACACATCTGCCGACAACCGCACCCACCGGCTGCCCGAGGGCCACGTCCCTTCCGCTACGCGGCGCACCTCAACCTCGAGGCGCTGCAACCTGCCGGCTCCGGGCACGTCCGCGGCCTCCTCCAGGGAGCGCCCCGCCACCCCGACCCCGGCGGCCACGCCCAGCGCGGCGAGCAGCCAGAGCGCACGATCTGACTTTTTCCCCGCGCCTGACCCCGCCGCGAAGGCGGCTACCAGACTGAACCACCAGGCGGCAGACGGCAGCAGAATCTCCCCGAGCGTGCCGCCGATCAGAGAGAGCGACACGACACATAGAGCCCAGCGGCGAGCCCGACTCGTGCGCCCCGAAGGTCGTCGCGCCCAGAGAGCCCGATCCATTCATGAATCATGCCCTGCACGAACCACGCTCTATAGTCCGGGCGGACCGGCAGGCAGCTCAATCCTCCGCGATCGACGCCACGATCGTACGCGCCAAAGTTTTGCCAATGCCGGCGAGAGCCGCGATTTCCTCAATCGACGCCCGCCGCAGACCAGCCATGCTCCCAAAATGTCGCAGCAAGAGCTTTTTGCGCTCAGGGCCGATCCCGGCAACGGCATCCAGCGGCGACTCACGAGCCGCCTTCTGTCGCAGGCTGCGATGGTAGGTGATCGCGAAACGATGAGCTTCGTCGCGGACTCGTTGCAACAGAAAGAGAGCACCGGAAGAGCGCGGCAGGACTACCGGGTTGACCCGGCCGGGAAGGAAAACTCGCTCCTCGCTTCGCTCCATGGCGACCGACCGTGCATCACTGCGTGCACGAGACTTCGCCAACCCGACAATTTCTGGGCTGTCGAGTCCGAGATCCGCGAGCGCCGCAAGCGCCACGCCAAGCTGCCCGCGCCCACCATCCACCACCAAAAGGTCCGGCAGGTCATCAGCCTCGATACCGGCCCGAAAGCGACGGCCGAGAACTTCCGCCATACTTGCGAAATCATCGGTCCCCTCGACCGTGCGAATTCGGTAGCGGCGGTAGCGGGCCGTTGCCGGCGCACCGTCATCGAAAGCCACCACCGACGCGACCGTCGAGCTGCCCTGAAAAGTCGATATATCGACACATTCAATCGTTCGCGGGGCTGAGCGCAGCCGCAGACGCCGACGCAACTCCTCGGCAGTCTCTGATTGACGCTCATCCTCGCCCCGACGGGCACCCAGCGCCTGCCGCGCATTCTCGCCGGCGAGATCCACCATCCGCTTTTTCCGGCCCCGCTGCGGTGCCACAATCCGGACCCTCCGCTCGAGGCGTTCCGTCAGCATCTCCTCGCGAGCGTCAGCATCGGCCAGCTCGACTGGCAGCAGGATCTGCGGCGGGATGGGATGCCCCCCACCATAGAACTGCGTCAGAACGGAGCCGATCAGTTCTTCTTCGGGCAAGTTCCAGTCCCGGAATCCGAACGATCGGTTCGCCACCAGCCGCCCGGCGCGCACGATCAGAATCTGAACCTCGGCAAAACCGCCCTCGCGGTAGAACCCGAAGACATCCTGATCGCCTCCATCATGCTGGAGGACCTCCTGCCCCTGCGCGGTATTACGGATCGAACGCAAGCGGTCCCGCAGCTTCGCTGCCTCCTCGAATCGCTCCTCGCTCGAGGCCAATTGCATCTCACGCTCCATCCCCGCGACCAGTTCCTCGTTGCGCCCTTCCAGCAGCAAGGCCACCTGGCGGAGATGGCCCTCGTAATCTTCCCGGTCGACCGGCAGAACGCAGGGGGCAAGACAACGACCGATCTGATGCTCGAGGCATGGCCTCTGACGATTTCGAAACACGGCATCGCTGCACGTGCGCAGGGGAAAAACCTTGCGAACCACGTCGAGGGTCTCTCGGACCGAACTGGCCGAATGAAACGGTCCGAAATACCGGGCACCGTCTTTCCGGATCCTTCGGGTCACCACGACTCGCGGCCATGCATGCTTGGTCATCGCGACGCTGACGTAGGATTTATCGTCCTTGAGACGAATATTATACCGCGGCTTGTACTGCTTGATCAGGTTGTTCTCGAGGATCAAGGCTTCTTTTTCGTTCCGCGTCACCAGACACTCGACCTGAGTCGCCTTGCGCAGGAGGAAGACGATCTGCTGACGACCATCCCCGCCCCGCATATAAGACCCGAGGCGACTCCGTAGATTCTTGGCTTTGCCAACGTAGATCACCCGGGCTTGGTCGTCCTTGAAGAGATAGACCCCGGGACGAGGAGGTGCCGCAGCCCCCTGCGCAGCAAGCGCTTCCGAGACATCTCCACCCGCAGACGGACTCATCGTTTCGGCCTGCGACCGCGCGGCCGCGCCGAGCGCCCGGCCCGAGAACTCGTCGCCGCAGACTCTGACGACGAATCAGAAGCCGCAGAAGATTTCATGCGATCCCTAAGCTCGGCGGCTCGTTCGAAATCGAGATTCTCGGCCGCGTCCCGCATCGCCCGCCGCAACTCCCCGGCACTCAACGCGGCGTCCCCGTTCGACCCTTCCGTGAGAATCGCGGGTGCGGTCGAGTGATCGGCTTCGTACACTTCCACCAGAGGGGATCCGATCGACTTGCGAATCGTCTCGGGCGTAATGCCATGCTCGACGTTATAAGCCTCCTGAATCACACGGCGGCGGCTGGTCTCGTCCATGGCCTGCCGCATCGAATCCGTCACGGAATCCGCGTAGAGAATCACTCGCCCATTGACGTTGCGCGCCGCACGGCCAATCGTCTGGATCAGAGAACGCGCCGAACGAAGGAACCCCTCCTTGTCAGCATCCAGAATCGCCACCAGCGAGACTTCGGGGATATCCAATCCCTCGCGCAGAAGGTTGATCCCCACCAGAACATCATATTCCCCGCGCCGCAGCGCGCGGATCAACTCCACACGCTCGAGGGTATCGACATCGGCGTGGATATAGCGAACCCGGACGCTCATTTCGTCGAGATAATCCGTCAGGTCCTCGGCCATCTTCTTGGTCAAGGTCGTCACCAGAACACGCTCATCCCGCTTGGCCCGGATCCGCACCTGTTCGAGGAGATCGTCTACCTGCGTGCGGGCGCCACGCACTTCGATCTCCGGGTCGGTCAGGCCGGTCGGCCGAATCACTTGCTCGGCGATCAGCCCCTCGCTCTTTTCCAGTTCATACTCGCCGGGCGTCGCCGAAACATAAATTGCCTGGTGCACATGGGACTCGAATTCGGGAAAACTGAGCGGGCGGTTGTCCAGTGCCGACGGGAGGCGAAAACCAAAGTCGACCAGATTACGCTTCCGCGCCTGATCGCCGCGGAACATGCCCCCCACCTGCGACACCGTAACGTGACTTTCATCGACGAGGATCAGGGAGTCGTCCGGGAAATAGCTGAGCAGAGAAGCAGGCGGCTCCCCGGGAAGACGACCGTCAAGATGGCGCGAATAGTTCTCGATCCCATGGCAGAAACCCATTTCGGCGAGCATTTCGAGATCATAGACGGTGCGCTGGTCCAGTCGTTGCGCCTCGAGGAGCTTGCCCTCCTGACGCAGCTCCACGCATCGCGTCTCGAGCTCGTCCCGAATGGAAGCGACTGCATCCTCGAGACGATCGCTCGTCGTCACGTAGTGGCTGGCGGGATAGATCGCGACACGCGACAGCCCGCGAATCGTCCGGCCGCGCAGGGGATCGAACTCGGCTATGGACTCGATCGTATCCCCGAAAAACTCCACGCGCACAGCACTGGAATCTTCGTATGCCGGGAAAATCTCCACCACATCCCCGCGGACGCGAAACGTCCCTCGATGAAACTCGATATCATTGCGCTCGTACTGGATACCCACCAGGCGCCGCAGCAACTCGTCACGCTCAAATTCCGCGTCCCTCTCGAGAAACACCAGCATCTCGAAATACTTTTCCGGTGAACCCAGCCCGTAAATACAGGAAACACTGGCCACGATCAGAACATCATTTCGTTCCAGAAGCGCCTTGGTCGCGGAGTGCCGCATCTTGTCGATTTCATCGTTAATCGAGGAATCTTTTTCGATGAAAGTATCTGTCGAAGGGACGTAAGCCTCCGGTTGATAGTAGTCGTAGTAGCTAACAAAATAGCGTACGGCGTTGTCGGGAAAAAACTCCTTGAACTCGCTGTAGAGCTGGGCCGCCAGCGTCTTGTTCGGCGCGATCACCAAGGCAGGACGATTTCGCTCGGCGATCACATGCGCCATGGTCAGCGTCTTGCCGGAACCAGTTACACCTAGCAGGGTCTGGTGATGCACCCCCGCATTGAGGCCCTCATTCAGAGAACGAATCGCCGCCGGCTGATCCCCGCGCGGGGTAAACGGGGACTTCAAATTGAAATCACCCGCCTGTCGCTCGGGTACCCAATCGTGCTTGCCCTGATCGTCCACCAAACTCCCCACGCGGCCTCAGGTCGAATAGGCCGAATTGAACTCGACATAGGCAGGGGAGAGATCCGTCGTAATCGCGGAGGTTTTCGCTTTTCCCCGGCCCAATTCGATCTGCACCTCGATGTCCGCGCCCAGCATATGCCGCCGCGCGCGGGCACGACTGCCTGCGACTCCTGTTCCGGCTGCGAACACCTTGATCCCGCCAATCGCGATCGTCACTTTTTCGGGATCCACCGGCACGCCGCTATACCCGATCGCGCAGGCGATCCGTCCCCAATTGGGATCCGAGCCGTGGAAAGCCGTTTTCACCAGCGTCGATCTCGACACAGTGCGTGCAACCTGACGCGCTTCTGATTCCGTGCGAGCCGAGCCCACCTCGAGACGGACGACTTTGGTCGACCCCTCGCCATCCTGAGCCACCAAGGTTGCCAGGTCGCGCCCGACCTGGACCGCCGCCCGCGCAAATGGCTCCGGCAATCCCCCACGCTTCGCAAGGCGCGCCTTGCCGCTGGCCAAAACAAAAAGACTGTCGTTCGTGCTGGTATCGCCGTCCACTGACAACTCGTTGAAGGAGCCGCCTGCGACCAGACGCGCCAGCTTGCGGGCTGACGTCGCCGAAAGATCTGCATCCGTGATCAGGAATACGAGGAGCGTGGCCATCTCGGGAGCAATCATCCCGGCCCCCTTCGCGATTCCGAGGATCCTCACCGGACCGTCCGGTCCCGGTACGGTCGTTGTCACGACCTTCGAGAAGGCATCGGTCGTGCAGACAGCTTCGGCGAAAGCCTCGGCGCCACCAGCGCTCAGGGAGGCCGTCGCCCCCCGGATCCCTCCGCGAAGTTTGCCCATGGGCAAGGGTGCCCCGATGAGCCCGGTTGACGCGGAAAGCACCTCCTCGGCGGGACATGCCAATCGGGCCGCGGTCCATTCGCAAAGCTTCTCCGCATCCGCCCGACCACGCGCACCTGTGCACGCATTCGCGTTTCCGCTGTTGACCAATAAAGCGCGCAAATGGCCACTGCGAAGCCGGTCTTCGGCAAGAGCTACGGGCGCTGCTCGAAACCTGTTCGTGGTAAACACGCCCGCCGCGACCGCAGCGGTATCCGCGACAATCAATCCCACATCCGGGCGGCCCGAGTCCTTCAACCCGGCTGTTGCCGCACCAAATTGAAATCCGGGCACCACAAAGTCCTCCGAGCTCGATTTGCTCCGTCTGACTGCCTTTTGTTTTGCCATGCCATGCCGCCTTCCCGAAGAGTATCTCCGTGGAGAGGATGATGGCCATCCGAGCGTCAGACGCAACCGTGGGCGGGCATTTTTCAACATCCATGAGAATTATTTGAAAGCATCGGCGTGCGCGGCTATCGATGAACGACCGTCGGGTTCCCGCCTCAGTGTTGGCGTCCGGACGAAGCCGATATGCCACTGAACTACTTTCTTTGCGCGTTGGGCGGGTTGGCCGTGGCCCTCCCCTTTATTGCGCCGGTCTGGGGTCCAATTGCCTGGATCGCCTTCCTCCCGTTCCTGTGGGCCGCCCCGCGTGCCTCGAGCTACAGGCAGAGCTTGGCTCTGGGGATGGTCATGGGTGGCACAGCCAATGGCATTGTCTGTCTCTGGCTGATCGACACGATCACCATCTTTGGCGGATTTCCATGGCCTCTGGCCGCCCTCTTTTATGTGATCCTGATCGGCTACACGGGCATTCCGTTTGCGGCCGTCGGCGTGGCCCTGCGATTTGCCGGTCCGGCGGCACCGAGCCTGCTCGCACCCGCTCTCTGGGTGGGAACCGAGTACCTTTTTCCCAATCTCTTTCCATGGAGGATGGCCTATACGCAGCGGGAGTTTCCCCTCCTCATTCAGTCTGCAGACGTGGCCGGACCCTATCTTCTCTCGTTTGCCATCTTGTGGTTTGCCGCCGGACTCGTGCGTCCGCGTATCACTCGCATCGTCCCTCCGTTAATCCTCGTGGCCCTGCTCCTCGCCTATGCCCAGTGGCAAATGCCTCGGGTGCAGACGGCGATAGAGACCGCGCCCTCGTTGCGTGTCGGTGTCGTGCAAGGAAATCTCTCTCTTTTTGCAAAACGTGACCCCAACGATCTCGACAGGAACCTGAAGACATACCGGAGGCTCTCCGAGAGCCTCCAGCCCCCGCCGGACTTGCTGATCTGGCCGGAAACGGTTGTGACCTGGGGCCTGCCACAAGACCGCCCCCTCGAGGCCGCGCGGGACCCTTACCCCGAGGCGCCCACCGCGATGCTTTTCGGCGCGCTTTCCTATCGCCAAACTCCGCAAGGGCTGGATTTTTACAACAGCCTTTTCCTGCGCACCGCCGAAGGCCGGCTGAAGGGTCGCTATGACAAAATGGTCCTGATGCCCTTTGGCGAATTTCTGCCCTTCAGTGAACAATTTCCCATCATCCGATCGTGGAGTCCAAACTCCGGAGATTTCCACGCCGGCCGGGAGGCTACGGTCCTCTCGCTGAATCAGGATATCCGCATAGGGCCCGCTATTTGTTACGAAGACATGATGGCCTCGCCACTCGGCACATCGGCCGCCAAGGGAGCCAACCTCCTGGTCAGCGTCGCCAACGACGCCTGGTACGGCGACAGCGCAGCCCTGCTCCTGCATGAGACTCTGGGACAATGGCGTGCCTTGGAAAACCGCCGATATTTCGTTCGCGCGACCAATTCCGGACTCACCTCCGCTATCGACCCGATGGGCAAGCGGTTTTTCCAGCTTCCCCGAGGGAAGAGCGTTGCGGGCACCCTCGAGGCCCGATTGCTCGACCAGAGCACGGTCTACCAGAGACATCCGCACAGTTTCCCGCGATTCGTGCTAGGTCTCAGCCTTGTCGTTCTCGGATGGGCCCGCGCGAGAAGGTTCCGAGGCAACGAAAACCTGCCCAATTAAAGGAACCCACGTCGCGGGACGTTGAGCAAAGGAGATCCTCGCGCGCCATTATGGCACGTCGGGGGAATCGACGGCGATATTCGGAGAGAAGCGATGTACCTGGAGTTCTACGGACTCAGCGAAAAACCCTTCACGCAGACACCCGACCCTCGCTTTCTGTATTGGAACGATGGCTACCGGGAGACTTTGGCCAGCCTGCGCTACGGGATCCTGGAGCGAAAAGGCTTTATCGCGATGGTCGGAGAGGCTGGCACCGGCAAGACCACACTCCTCCGAAAACTGCTTGACGATCTCGGAGATGAGGTTGTTTCGGTTTTCCTCTTCAACCCGAACGCCACGTTCGAGGAGATCCTCGAATATACCCTGAGCGAATTGGGCATCAGCTCACCGGCCGGAAAAAAGCTGGCGATGCTCCAGCAATTGAATGAATTTCTGCTCGCGGCCTTCTCCGAAGGACGCAACACGATTCTGCTCATCGATGAAGCCCAGGACCTCGACATCGACGTTCTGGAATCCTTGCGCCTGCTCTCCAACCTCGAGACAGCGCAGGACAAGATCCTGCAGATCGTACTTTCCGGCCAACCGGAATTGGCCGACCGACTGGCCGATCCCAGCATTCGGCAGCTGAAACAGAGGATAGCCGTGCGTTGTCGGCTGGACCCTCTGACGCGGGAAGAGTTGCCCGAATTTATCGAGGCGCGCCTCGCCGTTGCCGGCGGCTCACCCTCTCTTTTTCTCCCCGAGAGCCTCGACGCAATCTGGCAATATTCCAGCGGAATCCCGCGCCTGATCAACACAGTCTGCGACAATGCCCTGCTCGTGGGCTACGCGCTGGGCCGCAAGACGATCGACAGCGAAGTTCTCCGGGAAGTCATTGCTGACCTCGAGAAAATCGACCCGCGTCACACCGCACCCATCCTCGAGCCGACCCGGCAAGATACTGAAAACAATAGGATAATTGCGGATTCCGCGACGACCAAGCCTGTCCCGACGACCGCCGATATCAGCCCGGAAAGCCGTCCCGCAGACCCCGCGCCCGAGGCGCCGAAAACGAATTCCGACAAGCCTGTCGAACCACCGCAGCGACCCGTGAACAATTCCCTTTTGGCTGGACTGCTGGCTGTCGGCCTTCTGCTCTTTGCCGCGGTCGCCTGGTTTGGCGAGGCACCTCCTGCACCCTCCGTGATGCCATCGGGCAGCCCCGGCGACGTGAGCACAACGAACCCGCCGATTCCCGCAAGGCCCTCCGCGCCGGTACTCGCGGACGCGCCTCGAGATGCGGAGAACGCCGCCCCCGAAAAATTACCGATCGCACTGCCGCTTCCGAGTCCGACTTCGGATCCGGTCCCCACAGCGACCCCGCAGCCGACGCCGGTGCCGAGCGCCAGCCCGTCACCGACGGTTAGTCCGACACCGACCGCAAGTCCGGCACCGAGCGCGAGTCCGGTACCCACCGCGAGCGCCCTGTCCACAGCAGCGCCGGTAGTGGTCGCGGCAATGCCACGAGAAACCGCGTCCGCAGCGATACAAAGCGGCGCCCAAATGCTCCAGCCAAAGCCAGTACCGGATGCTGTTCGGTTGGCTGCGGTCCTGCCGCCGTCAGTCGGGTCGTCCCCGACAAGCCCGCGCCCCGCGGCGACCCCGGTCATTGCGCCCTCCCAACCTGACGCATTGCCCGAGCCAGCCGAGGCCCGGCCGGAGACGTCAACCGAACGCCCCATAACCGTGCCTGCGCTCCTCGAAATCCAACTCGGAGACACCCTCGCCGCGATGGCCAACCGGGTCTACGGAACGCAGAGCTATACACTTCTGGATCTGATTCAGGCAGCGAATCCCGGCCTCGATGACCCCAGCCGGATCATCGCCGGCGGAGTTGTTCTTTTCCCGAGCCTCGACGCAGCCACGCGCATCGTCTCCGGACCGGATGGGCAACTCCAGGTCATTGCCCTGACCACGCCAAGCCTCCGGCAGGCACTCGCCCGCCAGAGCCTGCTGCAGAAGCAGTTGGCCCAGCCCGTCGAGATCGAAACGGTCAGCTTGTACGATGGCCCGGACCTTTATCGGGTGTTCCTGCCGGCCTTCACCGACCCCGATGACGCACTGCGCACCGCGCAAACCCTCGGTCCAGTTCTGCAAAAATAAACACTATTTTGGGCCGAACCCTCGTGGTTTTGCACGATTCTGCCGATGATTGGCATGGATGCACCAAAAACGTATCCATGGGAGGGGTGGCAGAACCTTGAAAAAGCTAGCATTTACATTGTTTTCTGAGAAATTGGCGGAGACCGCCTTGGCTTCAGATTTGCTTTTCTCTCTTTTGCGCCAATCTATTCCCGGGCAAGATGGCGACAGGCCGAAAGCGTTAAACTTTCACAAGCCTTTTCAGCCCGAAACCGCTATAAAAACTGTTCCACGGAGACACTCCAAATTGAAATTCACGCAAGCAAATGACTCGGGATCGCCGCAGTCCGGCTTTTCTCTCACCTTGATTCTGGTGATGACCGGACTGCTGGCTTCCGCTTGCGGCCCCAGCATCAGCCAGCAACGAGCGCTGATGATGATGGCGCAGGTTCCGGCCGAGCAGACCAGCCCGGCGAAACTTCTCCCCGAGCAGGTCGACCCTCTCAGCTATCGTTTGGCACCAGGCGACCTGATTGACGTGAAGTTCACCCATCATCCCGAGGAGAACGAACGCGTCCCCCTCCGGCCGGACGGGTTGATCAGTTTGCAGATCGCCGGCGACATCAACGCTGCCGGCCTCACGGTCGCTGAGCTGCAGCGTCTCATCGTCGAGAAATCGTCGGCAACACTCCGCGACCCCGTGGTCAGCGTGATCATCGCCCAACTGGCCGAGCATAAAGTCTACGTCGGCGGCGATGTGGCGAAGCCTGGATTCGTGAACTTCCGAGATGGCCTCACCCCACTCCAGGCCGTGATCGAACGAGGCGGCTTTACCGACACTGCTCGGATGGACGAGGTTCTCTACGTCACCCGCATGGGCGGTGAGATCCAGACACAGCGTCTGGATCTGGAAGCCGTCGTTCAGGGAGATTCGCCGGAAGAAATTTACATGGCGCCCGACGATATCGTCTTCGTCCCCAAAACCTTCATCGGACAAGCCAACATCTGGGTGGATCAATGGATCCGCGGCTTGCTCCCAACCGTACCGCGGCCAGGCTTCGACCTGAACGCAATGGCATTCTGACCAGAGATTCCCGGGAGATTCACGTGGGTAAGACATACGAAGCATTGAAGCGGGCCGAAGCAGAGCGAAAAGCCCGCCTCGCAAAGGAGGGCCGGCGCGACGAGATCGACGTCGAGACCACCGCCGCGAGCGCCACATCCAGCGGATCCGCCGAGAGTTCCGACTTGAACGCGGGGTCGGAAACCCGGGAAGCGAGCGCCAAACCGTCGGTCGAGCCTGCGCTCGAACCAGAGGCGCCCCACCAGAACCTCCCTGCCATGAACGAGGGCCGCTGGGCCCGCATCGGCGAACACCTCAAGAGGATGGCCGGCGGACAGGCGAACGGCAATGGACACGCCAACGGTAACGGACACGCCAACGGAAATGGCAACGGACACGCCAACGGGAACGGCAACGGCAACGGTAACGGTAACGGAGCCTATTACGGCGCCGGAAACGATTTCCACGGCCGCAAGCATTTCAGCTTCGACGTGCCTCCCACGACGGTCGAGGAGTTCCAGCAACTCCGCAAGAATATTCTGGCGGCCAAAGGCCCGCGGGCGCTGCAACTGATGCTGCTGGTCAGCTCCCGCCACGGCGAGGGCGTCACGACCACAACCGCCCTCCTCGGATCCACCATGGCCCAAGGGGGCCGCTGTCTGGTGATCGATGCGAACTTCCGCACCCCGGGACTGACCAATGTCTTCGGGGGCGAAACTCGCACCGGACTCTGCGAAGCGCTGGCCGACGGTGGCGATGGATCGGAACATATCCACCCTACCGATCTACCGAACCTCTACTTCATGCCCACCGGAATTGGCCCCATGCGGGTCCCCTATATGTTCGAAGGGCGCTCCTTTGACGATCTACTCAGCGCACTCCGCAAGGACTTCGACACCATCCTGATCGATGGGGCTCCGATGGAGATGTATGCAGACAGCGCCTACCTCGCGCCGCGCACCGACGGAGTCGTCGTCGTCATTCAGGCTGAAGCCACGCCAGTGAGCGCACCCGCGATCTCGCTGCGCGAACTCGAGAGGGTGAGCGCGCCAGTCATCGGCGCCATCCTGAACCGGACCCAGAACTACATCCCCGAAACGCTGACCCGACTGGCGAACCCTCAGGACGTCATCGAGGTTGCCGTGATTCCCGACCAGGGGGCGCGATCGTGAATGATGCCGTAAGAGAATTCCTCCACATTCTGTTCAAGAGGAAACGCTTTGTCCTGATCACTTTCCTCGTGGTTGCCGTACCCATCATTCTGTTCACCCTCTTGCGGCCGCCAACCTATATGGCGCGTGCGAAACTGCTGGTGGTCGGAAGCCGCTCCTATTTGCACCTCTCGCCGCAGGAGACGCGGAAGACGACACAGATCCCGGAAGCTCAGGTGCTCTTTGCCGAGATCGAGAACCTGCAGAACCGAACCTTCTTGCTGAAAGCCGCCAGCCGGCTCCAGCTGGAATTGGTGGACCCGGTCCCGGCAGACCCGAAGGTCCGCGCGCGCCGGACCGCCGCGGCGATGCGGCGGAACTTGCAAGTGACTCCATTTCCCAAAACGCCCATGATCGAAATCGCGTTCGAGCATCCCGACAAAAATGTCGCAGCCTCGGTCGTGAACACGATCGCCGACACCTACATCGAGTATCACCCCAGCCTATATGAGTCCCCCGAAGTCGCGGCATTCTACGACAAGCGTCAGACCCTCCTGCAAGGAGATCTTCGAGTCGCAGAATCCAATCTCGACAACTACCAGCGCGAGACCGGAATCGTGGACCTGGAACAACAACTCGATGAGTCCGTGCGCCAGATGATGGCCGCCGAACTGGACTTGCGCGAAACCGAGGGACTGATCCGACAGACCGGCCAGAATATCGCCCGCCTGAACCAATCCCTTGAGGCCGAACCCGAACGCGTGGCCAGCGATGTGAATATGGTCAACAACCCCGTAGCGCGAGCCCTCGAGGAACGAATCGGAATGCTCACGGTTGAGCTCTCGGAGTTGCGACAAAAATACACCGACAGCGATCGTCGCGTTCAGGACAAGATGCGCCAGATCGAAGAACTTCGCGGCCGCGTCGGGGAACAACCCCCCAGGATCGTCGGGACCGAGAGGTTCGAGAGAAACCCGATCCGTCAGAATTTGATGGAAGAGTTGCACCGCGCGAATGCAAACCGGGAAGGCCTGCTCGCCAAGAAGTCGACACTCGAGGAGTCCGTCGATGTCTATCAGGACCGGATTCATGCAATGGACGGTTCTGCTGGTCGACTCCGCGAATTGGAATCCAGCGTCCGACAAACACGGGAGGCATTGGACCTTGCGGTAAGGCGCAGTCAGGAAGCCGACCTTTCCCTCCAGATGAGCGCGGATAAACTCGACTCCATCCGCATCGTCGATCGAGCCCAACCACCGGTCAAGCCCTACGGCCAGAATCGAGGCCTGACGTTCATTGTCGCCCTGATCGCGGGTGCCGGGCTGGGCATCGCCGGGGCCTTTGGCCTCGAATTCCTCTACCAAACCTATCATTTTGCCTCAGACGTGGAGCGCGAGCTTGAGCTCCCCGTCCTGGGTCTGATTTCCGATATTCGCGCCCACTAATACTCGTTCCCCCTCCCCTTTCCGGGTGCGCACCAACGGGAGGTGTTCCCATTCGAAATACAATTACCAGCATGGCGAAGATTGCGATCCACTACGGTGGCATCGCCAGACTCGCCCGGACCTGCCTCAGCGGCAAAGCGGTTATCCTGCGCTATCACTCGGTAAGCACCGAGGCCGATGGGACCCATTTATGTCTCGACCCGGGACTCGCCGTCACACCCGCTGACTTCGATGATCAATGCACCTACTTGCGCAAGCACTATAATGTGATTTCGCTCGACGAGATGGTGGATCGTGTCAAGCAAGGCGAGCCGCAACCGCCCAAAGCAGTCGCCCTGACTTTCGACGACGGCTACCTGGACAACTACACGCAAGCATTCCCGATCCTGCGGAAGCATGATTTGAACGCGACGTTTTACGTCACGACCAACTGCATCGACAACGAAGAGATCTTCTGGGTCGGGCTCCTGCGCTTCGTGGTCTTCACCTCGCAGGTCGCTGTTCTGGAGACGAAGGATCCCATCGCCTTCCGGCTACCGCTGGGAGATGCCGTACAGCGTAAGGAAGCGTTCACCCAGCTGGTCATTCGCATGAAGAATATTCCCACGCCACAGCGACTGGCCCTTCTCGAAGCTGTACGCGTCGCTGGAGAGATCGACGACCTATCACCTCTCAGCGAGATCATGATGACATGGGACCAGGTCCGCGAAATGCACCAGGCGGGCATGATTTTCGGGGCTCATACCCTGACCCACCCCAACCTGCCGAACGCCACATTCGAAGAAGCCCAAACAGAAATCATCGGCTCGAAGGCGGCGCTCGAAGCGCAGCTGCGCGCACCCGTCCGGCACTTTTCCTACCCCAATGGTCGCGGAAGCGCGCATCTGACGGACGAAGTGAAGGGAATCGTGCGAGATGCAGGATACGACTCCTCGACGACTTCACTTACCGGGAGCGTCCAGGCAGGAGATGACCTTCTCGCGCTGAAACGTATTGGCATCTACAACCGTCATGGCGCGATGCCCGAATTCACCCTCGGCATCGAGAGAGGCAAGCTGCAAGCGTGAGCTCGCCGTCGCTACCGATCTCCCGACCTGCGACCCGGAGGCGCACAAGCGCCACTCCGGGGATTCCGCTTTGGTCGGTGGGCGTTCTCGTCATCTACGCAATCTTCCTTGCGTACGCGGCTCTGACCGACGAGAAGCTTGCGATCGGTGGGGCCTTCATTGGCTTGGCCCTGGTTGGTGCGGTTGCCGTTTTCTACCAACCCCTGATCGGCGTTCTGATCATCATGTCGACGATGCTGGTGTCCTACCCGGATGCGCTCAAAGGCTCTCCTCCCCTGACCATCAACAATTTGCTGGGGGCCTCGCTGATCCTGATGCTGACCTGGCACCTCTACCAGACGCGAGATTTCTGGTTTTTCCGAGAGAAAGAAATTCGTCTGCTCCTGATGATTGCCGTCTGGTTTATCGCGATCTCCTACGTCAGCGAGCTGTACTTGCCGGAGAAACGCCTTCTCCCTTCGGTTGAGGTCAAAGGCTCCATGGGTCGTTTCTACGGGGTCTCGGACGATAGCGGCCGGTGGATGTTCGAACTCCTCTCGCGCGTGGCCTTCGTGATCTTTTTCATCCAATGGGTCAAAACACCCAGCCAACTGCGCACCGTCCTCATCGTGCTGGCTGCGTGTATTGCCGCGGCGCTCCCCACCCTTGGCGGTGAGATCATTGCCGGCGAAGCGGACTACCGAATTTCCTCCAAATCTGTTGGCTGGGCGGTCAACTTGAACCGCTTTGCCTTCATGATGAACGTGGGCATCGCGCTCTTTGTCTATCTGGCGGTCACGGCTCGATCGATTGCCGTGCGCACATTATTCTTCTTCCTCGCAATTTGCAGCGTGCCGCTGGTTCTCCTCTCCGCTTCACGTAGTGGATTCCTCGGGCTCGCTCTGGTGGGATTCATGCTGCTCAAAGGTCCTCAGGTACCGCGTCGATGGAAGATTGGATCCGGCTTTTTCGGGATTGCCATTTTCGTTCTCGCCTTCAACTTCGCGTTGACCGAAAACCACCGCGAGCGCCTGCTGAATCTGAACCCCTTTGCGCCTGCTGCCTCGACGGACGGCAGTGCCTCTGCGGAAGGAAGTCGCTCCACGCAGGTGCGCACCACGACTCTGGCCGAGGCGACCACCATCATTTCCGAATACCCGATCACGGGCGTCGGCTTGGCGAACTTCCGTTGGGTCAATGCCATCATGCACGGCTCCTACAAGCCTCCACATAACTCGTATATCTGGTCTCTCGCCGAAGGAGGCATCATCGCCGGCCTTCTCTACCTGAGCCTCTTTGCTGCGCTCTATACGCGGATCCAAAAACTCCGGCCAAAATACAAGAACCACGAAACCCTTCCCTATCTGCCTGAATTTCTGAACCTCTACCTGATTCTGCTGCTCTTCTTCTCGATTTTCGCCGATGTCTGGCTCGAGGTTCATGTCTACTTCCTGGTCGCCATCGCCGTCGTCCTGTCCCGATGGGCCGAGGATGAAGAATTGCGTGGCCGCGGCCTGCCCGGACAGAATGCAGGCACAGCCGGCGCCCGACGTGCCGCCGCTCGAGCTCTCTACAGGCCTCAAGGCGCCTGATGTTTCGTGTCGCCTATATCGTTGACCATCTACAAATCGGAGGGGCGCAGAAGCATCTTCTCCGAGTCGTCGAAGGACTCGACCGTGACCAGTTCACGCCCGAGATCTGGACGGCGTCCGATGATCCCGGGGAATTAGCCGACGAATTTCGGGCCCGGGACACGGCCGTGCATGCCGTGGGGATCCGCGACAGCATGATGCGCCCGGCGACCCTGCGCTCGACATGGGAAATGTCGCGCGAGCTGCGCCGACACAAGGTCGATATCGTTCACGGCTACCTCTTTGAGGGCAACTTCCTTGCCGCTCTCGCCAGACTCTTCCGCGCTGCACCCGTGACCTTTGTCGCCAAGAGGAGCCTCGACCTCTACACACGTCGCGATCGGCGACTGGCAGCCGCGTTTTCCAATCGCGTCGCGGATCAAGTCGTGGTCAACGCAGGCTCCGTAGGTGAGCTTGTGCGGACTCACGAATGGTGTCCTCCGAGCAAGATTCTGGAGATCCCGAACGGAGTCGAGTTCCCCTCGGCCGCTGTCCGGCGACCGCTCGACCCCGCCCGGCCCACCATCGGCATGGTTGGACGACTGGGCTGGAAAAAGGGTTACGAATTCGCTCTGGAAGCATTCGCCGCTCTCAGAAAATTGATCCCGGGCCTGCAGGTCGAGATTGTCGGTGAGGGAAACCTGCGGGACGAACTTCTGCTGCAGCGGCACGCGCTCGACCTCGAGGATTGCGTCCAATTCCTTGGTCGGCGCAATGACGTCCCGGCCCTGCTTCCGCGCTGGGATGTCTACCTCTTGTCCTCGGTGATTGAGGGCATGCCCAATGCCCTTTTAGAAGCAATGGCTGCGGGACTCCCGGTCGTCAGCACCCGGGCGGGTGGCTGCGACGAAATTATCGAAGACGGTGTTTCCGGACTCCTCGCGGATACGCATGATGCGGCGGGCCTCGCCGATGCACTCGAACGTGTCCTGACCGATCCGCAGCTTGCCGCCAGCCTTTCCGGCGCCGGTCGAAAGCGGGTCGAAGAGCACTACAGCCTCGATGCCATGATCGGTTCGATGCAAAGAGCGTATCGCGCATCGCTGCAAGATGCTGGATTCAAGATTCCTGCAAATTGGGCCGAAAAGACTGTAGATTCTCGAAATTCGGGGAGTCCATTGCTCGAAAACGCTTCGCGAGGAAATATCTAGTCATATGTTCGGAATGATTCTCTTCTGGCTCTCGGTCGGAGCCTTGGGCTACCATTTTATTGGATACCCTCTCGCGCTGGTTCTGCTCGGCAAAGTCCGACCGAAGCCGCCCGTGCGCCCTCGCGAAGATGAGCTGCTGCCAAAAGCAACCTTGATCATCTCTGCCTATAACGAGGAAGAGGTTCTGGAACAGAAGATCGAGAATGCGATCGGCCTCAACTACCCCGAAGGGCGGCTCGAGGTGGTGGTCGCTGACGACGGCTCTGCCGATCGAACTCCCGAGATCGCACGAAGCTTTGCCGACCGTGGGGTCGTGCTCCATCGCTTTGAACCCAACCGCGGCAAAAACCTCGTGCTGAATGAAACCATGCCGCTGGTAACCGGCGACGTGATCGTTTTCACGGATGCCAACGGCATGTACGAACCCGATGCCCTCAAGGAACTGCTTTATCCATTCGCGGACCCGCAGGTGGGCTCGGCGTGCGGGGAACTCGTGTACCGGAATTTCAACGAAAACCCGATCGCCGAGGGCTACAACCGCTATTGGGAACTCGACCAGATGCAGAAGCGCATGGAGGGGTCTCTCGACAGCCTGCTCGGGGCCAATGGTTCGATCTTTGCCGTTCGCAAGGACCTATGCCGCTCGATCCCCAATGATGTCTGTAACGATATGGTGCAACCCATCTGGGTGGCCGCCTCCGGTTACGCCTGCGTCTATCAGGGAGGTGCCCTTTCCGTCGAAGCCGGTTCCAGCGACACCGATGATGAGCTCAAACGTCGCTCCCGCATCATCGGTCGCGGCATTCGCGGAATCGCCGCCGTATGGCCGGAAATCGCCGCCCGGCGCGCCGGGCTCATCGGCTGGGAACTCCTCTCGCGCAAGGGCCTGCGCTATCTGATGCCCTTCCTTTTCCTGGGCATCTTTATCGGATCGGCGCTGGCAGAGGGATGGTTCTACAACCTCGCCTTTGTTGCTCAACTGGCAGTCTATCTGGCCATCCCCATCGGATTCAGGCTCCCGGACGGCGCTCTGAAGAAAGCGATCTCGCCTGCTGTCTATTTCGGGATCGGAAACCTCGCCGCGCTGCAGGGGTGGAAGAAAGTGCTTTCAGGGTCCGAACTGGGTAAATGGCAAACCGCCGAGCGCCCCTTCGAGACGGAAACCGCAAGAGAGAGTGCCGCCAAGCCGAGTTCGGGAGTGGAACCATGAGCTCCGAAATCATCAATGGATTCTCCGTCGATGTCGAGGACTGGTACCAGGTATCGGACTTCGAAGACAAAATCCCGCTGGACCAATGGGACCGTTACGAAAGCCGAGTGGTTCCCAACACCCGCAGGATCTTGAAACTCCTCAAGGAGTTCGATGTCCGAGGAACCTTTTTCATCCTGACCTGGAACGCGGTCCGGCACCCCGATCTGGTGCAGGAAATTGCCGAGGCGGGCCATGAAATCGCAACGCACGGGCATACCCACCGACTCGTCTACGAGCAGGGACGCGAATTGTTCGAGGAAGATCTGTTGCAGTCCCTCGAAATTCTTCGCGCCGTACCAGGCGTGGAGGTCCTTGGTTATCGAGCACCTTCCTTCTCGGTCACTGCGAAGTCTCTATGGGCACTCGATGTGATGGTGGACGCAGGCCTGACCTACGACTCCAGCGTCTTCCCCGTTCAGGATCCTCTCTATGGCATCCCCGGAGCGCAGCGCTTTCCCTTCACCGTGCACGAGAGCGAAGGGCGCAAGTTGGCAGAATTTCCGATGACGACCATGGCGATCGGAGGACGGAATTTCCCTCTCGGCGGCGGAGCCTATCTGCGTCTACTTCCCTACAAATACATGCAATGGGGTATGCGCCGGGTCCATATGGAAAACCAACCCGCCGTCGTGTACCTCCATCCTTGGGAAATCGATCCGGAGCAGCCACGGCTCCCCATCAAGGGAAAACGAGGGTTTTCAACGCATTATTGGCGCCTGGAGGCTATGGAACCGAAACTTCGCCGACTTCTGAGCGATTTCCGGTTCGCTCCAATTCGAGACGTCCTGACCACCGCCGGACATCTCGCAGGGCCCGAAATTCCCGTATTGCCTGCGACGGACAAACCCCACATGATGAACCCCTGAGACGGAAACTCGAAATGCCCCTAAAAACCCTCATTATTACACAGGAAGATTGCCTCTACCTGCCTCAGTTTCTCGAGACCGTCCTCTCCGAAAGGCGCCAGAACTTCGTCGGCATCACCATTCTCCCCACCTTGATGCCGAAACAGACCTGGACCTCGACCGCGCTCGAGCACCTGAATGTGTACGGAGTCACCCAATTCCTGAAGCAATCCATCCGCTATGCCAGCCGTAAAGCACTCGGACTCGCCTCGGGATGGGTTCCGGTTCCCGGACATTTTTCGGTCACCTCGGTCGCCAAGGCCCACGGAATCCCGGAAATATCGACGACCAGCGTCAATGCCCCCGATTATCATGCGAAATTGCGAGAACTCGGAGTCGATCTGGTCATTTCGATCAATGCGAGCCAGGTTTTCAAGACCGAAATCCTCGCACTACCCAAATTGGGCTGCCTGAACGTCCACGGCGCCCTTCTTCCGCGTTACCGAGGACGCCTGCCGAGTTTCTGGGTCCTCGCAAATGGCGAGAAGGAGACCGGCGCCACCGTCCATTTCATGAACGAAAACCTCGACGATGGGCCGATCCTGCTACAGGAAAAGGTCGAAATTACCGACGAAGATACACAGGACAGCCTGATCCGGCGGACCAAATCCACCGGCGCGAGGCTGATTATCCGGGCGATTGATCGCCTGGAAGCTGGTAACGTAGAGACGATTCCGAATGACCGAGAGAGTGCAACCTACTTTTCTTTCCCTACAAAGGAAGATGGCCGACGCCTGCGACAGCAGGGACGACGCTTCCTCTGACTCCGGATTGCCGGGAGCGAACTAAATGACGAACGAAGAAAATACTCTGGCTGATGGCGTAAAAGGATGGCTCCGCGACCGCGGACTGACCAAAAGCAATCTGCAGAGCTACAAATATTGGCTCCCCTATACCGTCGCCGGCGGCAAGGCCTGGACCCCGCAGTCCATGACGTTCGAACTGACGCTGAGGTGCAACCTCTCCTGCCAGATGTGCCCTCTCGATATTCCCCGGATGATGCACAACAAGACCGATGCGGATTATGTGAAGTCGCGCCAACGAGCCGAGGTGACCACCGAGGAAGTGAAGCGGACCATCGATGATATCGTCGAGATGGGCGTCAAGGATATGACCATCACCGGCGGCGAGGTTTTCCTGCGCAAGGACGCCTTCGAGATCATCGAATATATCGGCAAGACACCAATCCATCTCTGCGTGAACACCAACGGTTGGTTCCTGCGACCAGCCGAGGCCGAGCGACTGGTCTCTCTCAAGCCTCACTCTCTGTCGATTTCGATCGACGGACCCGACGATCTCCACGATGAGATTCGCCGCGGCAAGGGCAGCTTTCGTCGCCTGCTCGAAGGCATTCGCAACATTCAGGCAGCCAAGAAGAAACTTGGGGTTCGTCGCCCGAAAATCGGAATCACCGTGACCGTGACGGCGCTCAACCAGCACCGCTACAGCGAAGTCCTCGACTGGCTCAAGGACACAGGCGTCGACACTGTCGACTTCGATTATATGTTCTACACGACGCCCGAGCATGACAAGGAAACTCGGGAACTGATGCCCCTGCCAGAGCATGACAAAGAGGAAAACCAGGACCTCCCGATGTATCTGCGTCAGGTCAACGGTGAAACCCTCCATGCCGAATCCCAAAAAGCGATTCAAAAGGGCGAGGAGTATGGAATCCCCGTTGGCTTCGGACCTCCGCTGAAGACGCCCGAAGAAATGGAACGCCGGTTCCTCGATGACGAGTATGCCTTCGTCGAAAAATGCTTCTACCCCTGGAAAACGTTCCGAATCAATCCCTATGGCGATGTCTATTCCTGTTCGCTCGACGTCGCTTTCGGGAATATCCGTGACAAAAGTGTCAAGGAAATCTGGAACAACGACGCCTACACCTTGTTCCGCAAATCGCTGAAAGAGCGAGGTCTCTTTCCAAGTTGCGCGAAATGCTGTGCCTTGAACAACGAGTTCTGGCGCTACCTGCCCACCTTCGGCTGAGATCAGAAACATGAGCAAACGTAATAACCGGGTGGCGCTGATTGGCGCCGGTCGGATCGCTGCTGTCCATCGTGGTTTCATTCGCGGCATCGCCGGGGCCGAGGTTGTTGCCGTCTGTGACGCCGACGCCGCCCTCGCCGAGACGTTCGCCAGCGAAAAGGGTATCCCAAACCACTACACATCCATTGATGAGATGATGTCTGCCGAACAGCCGAACATTGTCCACATCTGCACGCCTCCGGCGACCCATGCCAATCTGGCCATTCGAGTCATGGAACAGGGTGCCAATGTTTTTGTCGAAAAGCCCATGGCCATGTCGGTGGAGGACTGCGACCGGATGATCGAGACGGCCGAGCGCTATGGCCGTCGGATCTGCGTGGACCATAACCGACTGATGGACCCGGTCATGCAGAAAGTCCACAAACTGGTGGCCAAGGGCGGCCTCGGTGACATCGTCACCGTCGAGGCACATCAGGGTGTGAATCCGCCCGAAGATGATACCGGCGGCCATTGGAGCGTCGCAGATGCCTTCGCGCCGCTCTACAACCTCGGGCCCCACCCGCTCTATCTCGTAGAGGCTTTCAGCGGACCCGCACGGGATATCATTGTGCAGGGCGCGCCCATCGCCAGCGACGGCGTTCTGCGTGAAATAAGAATCATGCTGCCCGGTGAAAAATGCGACGCCTTTGTGTCGTTTTCGATGGGGGCGCAGCCCTATCTCAACCACCTCGCCATCTATGGCACGAAAGCAACGGCACGCGTGAACCTGAACACCATGACACTGGTGGTTGAGCGTGACCGCAAACTGCCCAAGATGGTGGCCAAATTACTCGCCAATCTCGATCCTGCCGCCCAGATGGTTCAGGCGACGATCTCGGTGACGCTCGCGGTCCTGCTGCGACGCATGAAAACCTACCCCGGAATCGGCAATACAATCCGCGCGTTTTACCGCAGCCTGGACGAGGGAGATCCATCGCCCAACTCCGGCTTCTCGGGACGCGAGAACGTCCGCGTGCTGCGCGCGATCGAGAGCGCCTTGCGCAAGGACCCTCCGGCAGATCAGGAAAGAGAACTCACATGGAACTCCTGACGGGATGTACAGGCTACCTCGGACGCCACCTCGCCCGAAAACTTGCCGACGAGGGCAAACAGATCCGGGCCTTGGTGCGAACCGGAACCGATTTGAAAAGAATTCCATCGGAGGTAGGCGAGGTCGTGTGGGGATCCCTCGACGACCCTGCCGCGATCGCACGAGCCACCCATGATGTGGATACGATTTACCATACCGCAGCTCGGGTCAGCAGCGGCGGTAATCGCCAGCGCTTCGAGGACGACAATGTCCTTGCGACCGAGTCGCTATTGGAAGCGGCCGAAGCGGCCGGAGTCCGTCGCTTCATTCATATCAGTTCGGCCGGGATTTACGGCGCCGAAACAGCCGGCACCGAAATCCACGAGAATACGCCCCTCGACCCGAGAATCGAGGAAAGAGGCGCATACGCATGGTCCAAGGCGGAAGCCGATCGACGTGTGCGTGCCTTCGGCGAGAACTCGCGCCTCGAAACGATTATTATCCGCCCCGGCCTTTTGTACGGAGCCGAAGCCGCACCCTTTGTCGCTCGGCTTCATTTCCCGATCCCACGCTCCGGCGGCAGACGCCTCATCGTCGGCCGGCGCACCAACCTGCTGCCCTTCACACACGTCGACAACGCCTGCGAGGCAATTCTCAATGCCTCCAACCATGGAGTCTCTGGTCGGGCGTATAATATTATCGACGGTCGAGTCACGCAGGGCGAATATCTCGAAGCTCTCCGCAATCAGGGAATCAAGGATGTTCAGGCAACCTACGTCCCCCCGGCCGTATTCATGCCCGTTGCTGCGGCCTGCGATATCGCCAGTCGCCTTCTGAAACGAACCCTACCCCTCTCGCGGTACAAATTGACCCGAGCTACGGAAAATTTGAAATACAGCACCGACGCAGCTCGCTCCGAACTTCAATGGCGACCGACGCTCGACATACAGGCCGGCGTCGCCACGTTTGAAGAACGAATCTCCTGAAGCCTTACGGGTGCCTGACGCACCCTTTCCAATGTTCCCCATGATGAATTCGCCGCATTCCAACGGCGCAGAGCCCGGCTCTGTTCCGAACCGCCCTCTCCGGCTGCTCTGCATGCTCGACGAGCTCGACATCGGTGGGACAGAACAGCAGATTCTGGAACTTGTGAGGCGGATCGACCGCGATCGCTTCGAGCCCATGGTCTGTTGCTACCGGCACGGACGCAAGGCGGAAGAGATCGCCGACATGGGCGTGCCCGTGTTCCAAATCGAAAAAACACATAAGCTCGACGCAGGTATCATCCCTCGGATCGCCAAACTGCTGCGCGAAGAGCGAATCGATATTCTCCAAACCTACCTCTGGACGGCGAACACCTGGGGGCGGGTCGCCGCACGAATGGCCGGCACTCCGGTCGTGGTCGCCTCGGAACGCAATGTCGATATCTGGGAGCAATCCTACAAGCGCGTGATCGGGCGTTACCTGGCCGGAGCGACCGATAAAATCATTGCGAACTCTGAAGCCGTCAGGGAATACCTGCTGGGTCGCGGCGGACTGGCGCCGGAAAAAGTCGTGCGGATTTACAACGGAGTCAATTTCGAGCGCTTCGAGAAGCCCTTCGACCCACTCGAAAGACGTCGGGAACTGGGCATGCCCGGCGACGCACTGCTCGCGGGTGTCGTCGCCCGCGTCGAGCCCGCAAAGGATCACGACACACTCCTTCACGCGATGGCCTGCGTCCGCGAGCAAACCTCCAACCTCCACCTTGCAGTGGTCGGTGATGGACGCCAAACCGAACGCCTGACCGCGTTGGCTCACGAGCTCGGAATTGGCGACCGCGTTCATTTCACCGGTTTCCGCACGGATGCAGCCGAGTGGATTCGAACGTTCGATTTTTCGGTCCTTTCGTCGGTCAAGGAGGGACTCTCCAATACCGTGATTGAGTCCATGGCGGCGGGAAAGCCCGTGATTGCCACAGCAGTCGGAGGCAACCCGGAAGTCATCGTCGAAGGCGAGACCGGATTCCTCCTGCCCACACGCGAACCCGAACTCTTTGGCGCAGCAATCGCCAGCCTGGTGGCCGAACCGACCAGAATCCTCGAACTCGGTGCCGCCTCCAAATTGCGAGTCGAATCGCTTTTCTCGGTCGAGAAAATGGTGGACAACACCAGTGGCCTTTACCTCGACCTCTTTCAGAACGGCCGCAAGAAGGCAGCATAAAGAAACCATGATCGCTTTTGTCGTCAATCAATTTCCCCGCCAAGTCGATGCCTACTTCCTTCGCGAACTGGTGGGTCTGGCACGAGAAGGTTTGGACTTTTCGATTTACTCGCTTCTTCCCGCACCCAGCGGCTGGAAAGTCCATGAGGACGCGCGCCAATTGCTCGAACGGACAATCTATCCGTCAGCGCCCGGACCACGGCTCGCCAAAGGAGCGGCTCAGTTCCTGCGACACCCGGGAAAGTCCACGCGACTCGCCGGCGAGATCGTCCGTGGACACAAGTCGATGCCGAATGCTTTGGCCAAATCCCTGGCGGTATTCCCGCAGGCGATGGAATTCTCGACCGATATGCAGGCCCGGGGCGTAAGACACCTGCATGCAAACTGGGCGACCTATCCCGCAACGGCAGCGATGATCATCTCGCGCCTGTCCGGAATTCCCTTCAGCTTTTCGGGCCATGCAACGGATATCTTCGTGCACCATGCCATGCTGGAGGAAAAACTTGCCGCCGCACGGTTCGTCATCACCTGCACCTCGTTTAATCGGGGCTACCTCGGTGATAAATGTCCCGAGGCGCGCGAGAAGGTCGAAACCATCTATCACGGTGTGGACCTCGAGCGCTTTGCACGCAATGGAGCGCCCCGAGAAGCCGATTTGATTCTCAGCGTAGGCACCCTGCGAACTTGCAAGGGCTTCGACGATCTCATTCGATCGGTTGCCATCCTCAAGCAACGACAGAAAAGCGCTCGGCTGGAAATCCTCGGCGAGGGAGAAGAACGCGAGGCCCTCGAAAATCTTGTGCGCAGCCTTGGGTTGGAAAAGGAAGTCTCCCTGCCCGGCTATCTGCCCCAGGAGGAGATCATCCCGGCCTACCATCGCGCCGCGGCCGTCGCCCTGCCCGCGCACCATGAAGACCATTTCGGAATCCCGAATATTCTCATCGAAGGACTCGCGGCAAGTGTTCCTGTTGTCTCCACAGAACTCCCTTCGCTTCACGAACTGATCGAGCACGAGAAAAGCGGTTTGTTCGTACCCGAGAGAAATCCGGAAGCTCTCGCCGATGCCCTCGAAAGGCTTCTCGATGCGCCTGATTTCGCAGCAGCAATCGCCGAAGAAGGTCGTCGTCGGGTGGCACGCGATTTCGACATGCGGGAGACCGTGCGCACTTTGGCCGCGCGATTTGCCGAGGCGGACCGCACCGGCGGTGCTGACTGAATGCGCTCCCGACTCGGAACAATGCTGCGTCGAAGCGCAGCCGAGGCCAGTTCATGGCTCCAACCGCGCGGGGTTTCCACGCGTGGCGAACTGCGGATTATCTACTACCACCGCATCGACAACGAAGAGCACCGTTCCTGCGTTTCCGTTAACGCATTCGCTGAGCAAATGGCTCTTCTCCGAAGCGAGGCCTGGACGATCCTGACGCTGAAACAGGTAGCCGAGCATCTCAGCACGAAGAAACCCTTTCCCGATCGGGCGCTCGCGGTCACTTTCGATGACGGATTCGAGGACAACTACACAGCCGCTCTCCCTATCTTGCAAAAGGAAGAGATTCCGGCGACCGTTTTTCTCACGACCGACTATATCGGGACCGACGAACTGCCGGTTTTGCGGGATCGCAGGGGCATTTCCCCCTTGAACTGGGAGCAGGTGCGAGCGATGGCCGCCGGCGGGGTTCAACTCGGCGCCCATACCCTGACGCACCCGTCACTCAATGCGATTTCTTCCGAGATGATGGTGCACGAGATTCGCGAATGCCGTGCACGAATTCAGGAAGAGACCGGCGTCTGGGCCGAGGATTTCTGCTATCCGCGCGGACATTATAATGAAGCGGTCGAGAATGCGGTTCGAGAAGCTGGCTACTCGACGGCTCTCACGACACGACCTGGAATTGTGTCTCCGGACGACACCCCCTTCACGCTTCGACGCACCTTCATCGCGCGCGATGATCGCCTGCGTGACTTCTCTCATAAACTCGACGGAAGCTATGATCGCCTCCACGCCCTGAAACAGGCGTGGGGCCGTCTACGCGCTTCCGGAAGAGCGAAATAGACACTCGAGGTTCCTGTTCATGTGTGGCATTGCCGGCGCTCTTTCGTTGAATCCAGAGGAAACCCTTCCAGCATCGATTGCTCAGGCCATGTGCGATGTCATCGTGCACCGCGGCCCCGACGACGAGGGCATTCTTGCCGAAGGGCCCCTATCGATCGGGATGCGCCGCTTGTCCATCATCGACCTTGAAGGCGGCCAACAGCCGATCTGGAATCAAGCCCGCGACATCGCGGTCTTTCAAAACGGTGAGATCTACAACTTCAATGAACTGCGACGTGACCTGGAGAGCCGCGGGCATACCTTCCACACGGCCAGCGATACCGAAGCGATTCTCCGTCTCTATGAGGAATACGGCACGGATTGCGTCAAGCACCTTCGGGGGATGTTTGCGATCGCAATCTGGGACCGCAACAAGCGACGCCTTATGCTCGCGAGGGATCGGTTGGGGATCAAGCCGCTTTATTACTCGACGGAGAACGGCCGATTGCTTTTCGGCTCCGAGCTGAAATCTCTGCTCGCTGCCGGCATGAGCCGGGAGCTGGATCGGCAGGCTCTGCACGACTATCTGACGCTGACCCATATACCGGCACCCCAATCGATTTTTCGCGCCGCACGAAAGCTGGAGCCGGGCCACCGACTGATCGTCGAAAATGGGAACATTCGCGACGAGACCTGGTGGGAATTGGATATGACGCCAGCTCATTTCAGCTCGGAGGGTGAGATTCTCGAGAGAATCCGGGCCTCCGTGGATGATGCGGTGCGGAGCCATCTCGTTTCCGACGTTCCCCTGGGCGTCTTTCTTTCCGGAGGCGTCGACTCGGCAAGCCTGGTCGCCGGAATGCGGCGACACCATAGCGGCGAACTCAAGACTTTCTCGATTGGCTTCGAGGAGAAGACTTTCAACGAACTGGACCGGGCCCGCATTGCGGCCAAGCACTACGATACCGAACATCATGAGCTGATCGTCAGACCCGACGCCACAGAATTGGTCCCGGAACTGGTGGCTTCATTTGACGAGCCCTTTGCTGACTCTTCGGCGATCCCCGTGCTCTCGGTGGCCCGCCTCGCCCGAGAACACGTGACCGTCGCTCTCTCCGGCGAGGGCGGCGATGAAATATTTGCCGGTTATAAAACTTACTCGGCGACGATGCTCGCTGGATGGTACCGCCAGTATGTTCCCGGCTTCGCTCGACGGATCGTGCCGGCGATCGTCGATCGCTTGCCGGTATCCCATGGTCGTCTGAGCTTTGATTATATGGCCAAACGATTTGTGCGCGGTGCCGAAAATCCCCCCATGGCCTCACATCTGGCCTGGAAGGCCATCTTTGACGAGACACGCAAAGCAAGCCTCTACAGTGATGAGGGAGAAGGATTGGAAGGCACCCTTCGACTTTTCGAGCGTGCCGCGGCCGGGGTACCGGAGAAGGATATTCTCGCGCAGTTGCTGGCCGCCGACACCAAGGTGGGGCTCGAAGGCGATATGCTGGTCAAAGCCGATCGCATGACCATGGCTACCTCTCTCGAGGGTCGAGTTCCGCTTCTCGACCACCACCTGGTCGAGTTGGTCGCATCCATCCCCAGCCGGTGGAAAATGAAGCGAATGACCAAGAAGTACCTTCTCCGCAAAGCCATGGAGCCCTACCTCCCGCATGAAACGCTGCATGGTCCAAAGCAAGGTTTCAACGTACCGATTCCCTCCTGGCTTCTGGGGCCCCTCCGGGAGCGCGTACGAGACACTCTGGCACCGGACCGCATTCGTCGCGGAGGGCTCTTCCAGCCGGAAATGGTGCAGAACCTGATCGAGGGACACGAGTCTCGCCAGATGGACTATAGCCGCGACATCTGGACACTCCTGATGTTCCAGACCTGGCAAGACTCTATAGGCACATCGGCGGTAAACCCTCAGGAATCTGGACCGATAACTAATCTTGTGGGTTGACCGCAGCCGCGTGGTTCGGGCACCCTGATGCTGGTTCCCCGAACAAAGAAAGTCCCCGCCAAGTGCCGAAACTAGTCGTCGTATCGAAGTCAGAGCCTCCAGCCGAACAAGTGGCAACTGAGGCCGAAAAAGCGCCCGCGAGCCAGCGGGAGATTCCGCCTGCACTTCCTGAATCGCCAGTCCGCTACCTGCTCCAGGCATTGATGGCGATCACGGCACTCGCCGTACTCTCTCCCGTTCTGCTCATGGTCGCGATCGCGGTCAAGCTCACCAGCCCCGGGCCATTATTCTATGCAGGAATTCGAACCGGCAAAAATCAGATTCTCTATACGATGTACAAATTCCGGACTCTCGGAGAGGGTTCGGAAAGGCAAATCGGCGGGCGATTGCTCACGGCTCAGGATGATTTCTACACGCCCGTCGGCAAATTCCTGAAGAAGTCAAAACTGGACGAGGTCCCGCAACTCCTCAACGTCTTGCGCGGGGAAATGAACTTCGCCGGGCCGCGCCCCCTGCGACCGGTCTTTCTCGAGCGGTACCTTGAAGAGATCCCGAACTACGCTGATCGTTTTCGCGTCGCGCCCGGGATGACCGGCCTGGCACAGGTGCGCGGCGGATATTTCACGTCGGCGCGCAACAAGCTTCGTTTCGATCATCTCTATATCCAGCACCGATCGCTGCTTCTCGATGCACAGCTCGTCTGCCTGACAGCCCTGAAGGTTTTGAATCGCTGGCTGACGCTCGGGGCTTTCCTGCTGGTCCTTCTGCTCTTCGTATCCTTCATTCCTTCCGGTTCACTCGAGAACCTGTATATCGAGACACTCGGCGTGAAGGTCAATCCGCTACATGGCGTCATCGCTTTCGGCGCTCTCTGGATGCTGCTGCGACATGCGCCCAAGGACCGAATCAACCTCTATCGTACCCCGCTGAACACACCCATCGCAGTATTTCTTCTCCTCGCGCTCAGCTCGGCATTCCTCTCCGAGGCGCCGCTGCAAGCGATGCGGGGGTCCGCCTATTATCTGATAACGGGCTTCATCGTCACGCTGGCCATCATCAACGGCACCTTTACGAAATCCTTCGTCCGAAGCGCGATCAGTGCCGTCGCCCTGACCTCGTTGACAATTTCCATGGTCGGTATTCTTGAAGTCGCTTTTGCCGAATACTTCACATCCGCTCCCCAGCTTTCGACCGGGCTGGGCATGAGCTCCGTGGGGATCTCCTCGACGCTCGGCAGTCCTATTGCCTTGTCCACCTATCTCCTGCTCGGCGTGCCCTGCGTTCTATGCAGCCTTGCACGCGCTCAGAATCGCAGCAGCCGCGACTTCTGGATCGCAGCGACTACGCTGGTGATGGTCGGCGTTCTTCTAACGAAAAACCCGGCGGGTCTCGCCGCTCTCTCCCTGATCATCACCATCTACGTGTGGCGACATTTCACGCCACTCGCCGGGCTTGTCGCTCTGGTGATTCTCGCGCCAGCCTCTTTCCTTGCGGTAGATCATCGGCTCACCAGCGCAGGGTTCACTGCAGGAAGCATGATCTGCGGCTCGGCGCAGGAAGCATGCGCGCAGCTTGGGCAGCTCTCGTGGAAGGAACTTCTATTCGGCATGGGGCCCAGAACGCTGGGCGAATTGAATATTCCGGGTTTGGGAAGCGCGCAAAATTTGATCGAGGGCGCGAACGCCAATGTGCGGCTGATTCTCGAAAATGGACTTCTCGGTTGGGGGGCCATGATGTGGATTTTTGCAGCCGCTCTCTTCTCCCTCTATCGCACCCAATCCAGAGTGAATGATCCTGGACTGCGGTCGGTCCTTTGGGCTGTGATCCTCGCGATTCTTGGATTCCTAGTCGCGATGCAGGCTTTCGATCCTTTCGACAACATCGCGCTGCAGATTCTATTCTGGGGCCTGCTCGGAATCGGGATCGGCACTGAGGTGCGTCTCTCGGGGCGTTCTTCGGAATATCGAATCGCCCTGAAACTCGGTCAGCCCTGATCTGCTCCGGCCGGCTCGACCGGTACCAGCACGACCTTGCCGGCTTTCGGATTCAGCGGTTCGGTCCAGGTGCCTCGAGAGGCTCGCAATCCCGTCGAAGACACGTCCCGTGCGGGACAGGTCAGCGTCGCCAGCGGAAGGACACGCTCCACTCGACCGTCGCTGGACGACTTTCCCCAGGAAACCCCCTGATTGTCCAGCACCGTCACACCGCCGACACCGGCGCCCTGAGCATCGACGAAACGCTGCTCGAGATATCCCAGCTGGGTGACGGCTCCGGTGCCCTCACACCGCGCCTCGGTAAACGAGTCCAGAGTCACGCGAACGTCGGCGCCCTGCTCCACGGAAACACTCCCCCGACAGGAGAATTTCACGTTCTCGACCCAAACCTTCCGGGCCCCCCGCAGCCTGACGCAGGCGTGGCCGGGCGTTTCGATCTGTCCACCCGAAATTCGCACTCCCTCGGGAACGTCGTCCTTGAAGGGCTCCAGATTCACGGAGCTTTTTCGCAAGCGATTATCGACCAGACGCACTCGATCCGAGCGACCCCGAAGCTGGATGGGACGATCAGAAATCTCGTTCTCCGACAGCACGGTTTCCGGAGCATGTTTGATATAGAAAGCGGCCGCGCCGCCCCCATGGAGCTTCGATCGATGAACCTCATTCCCTCGATTCTGCAGGAAATAGATATTCTCGCGGTAGTTGTCGAAGACTTCCGAGTCCTCCAGGCGATTTCGGTTCGCGCCCGTACCGAAATGAATTCCCTCATCGGCGTTCTCAAACACGCGCAACCCCACCAGAATATTCTCGGACGCTCCCCGGGCGAGATCGACCCCGTAGCCAACCGCCGTCTTTCGGTCTCCATTATGGTGAGACTGAACGTTCTCCAGACGCGCGCCCCGCACCCCGGCAAACCGAACCCCGCGCTTGAACCCGGAGACTTCGAGGTTCCGAACCACTGCGCCGATGGCCTTTTCATCAAAGATAATCCCGGCCTCGCGCCCCGAGCCGCGGATCGCTTCGCCGTTACCGTCGAGCGTCGCGCCAGGGCCCATGCGCAGTCCCACGCCCGGGCACGGCCCGAGGGAGCGGGTCAGAATATGGTCACGGACAACCTTGTCCCCGCAATCGCAAGCCTTCCGGCCTCCGCAATCGCGGGCATCTGCCGGCATTGCCACCACCAACATCAGAATCATTAAAATCGCGAGGATTTCTTCCCCTCGCACTCGGGACTTCAGCAGAGTACTCTTCATATTCAATTCATGCTCGCAAAACTCAAAACCCTTCTCGGCCACACAATGATCTACGGCCTCGGGAACTACGGAATCAAAGTCGTCGGCTTCCTGCTGATTCCTGTATACACCCGATACCTCACTCCGGGCGACTACGGAATCCTGGCGCTTGTCGCGATGTACACGCAGGCCATGTTTGTCGTGATGAATCTGGGGCAAACCGTCGGGATTTTCCGCTTTTACTACGACCACGACGACGATGCCGGCCGCGAGCGCGTCATCGCGGCCGCCATATGGATTGTTTTCCTCTTCTCGGTACCGCTGAGCCTCGTTCCACTTGCCTTCTCGGGGTTCATCGCTGGATGGCTCCTCGACAATGAAGCTCTCTGGTTCCTGATTTTGATGGGAACGGCGACCGTTCTGGCCAAGGTGCTTCTCCGCATGCCGTTTTCGATCATGCGGGCAAGAGAGGAGTCCAAGCGCTACGCCAAATGGTCTCTCCTGCGCAGTGCTCTGGCCACAATTGTCGCCGTGGTCCTGGTCGTCGGTTTTCATCAAGGAGCAGCCGGCGTGATTGGGGCTCAATTCCTCGCCGAATTTACCATGTGCCTGTTTTTGACCGGCACCACATTCCGAATGCTTCGATCGGGTTTCCGCTGGGTCGATATTCAGCAGCAATTGAAATTCGGCTTGCCTCTGGTGCCTGCCGGCGTCGCCACCTTCCTGCTGGATCTATCCGATCGGTGGTTCATTCGTCACTACTACTCGGTCGATGATGTCGGCGTCTATTCTCTCGCCTATCGGTTCGGCGAAATCCTGCTTCTTATCATCACGGCTTTCCAGCTCTCCTGGGGGCCCTTCGCCTACTCCCACCGACGCGACCCCGAGGCACCGCAGCTCTTTGCCCACCTCACCAGCTATCTCCTCGCGATCTACCTCTTTCTGTGGTTGGGCCTCGCGACCTTCGCACCCGATTTTATCAAAATCATGGCGCCGGAAGGTTATTGGGGCGCCGCGCCACTCATCCCCATCCTCGCCTTCGGTCTGATCTTCGACGGAATCATGCCGATGGTGAATCTGGGGCCGGCGTTCACAAAACGGACAATCCTCCGGACCTATACCGTGATCACCGCAGCCGTGATCAATGTGATCCTCAACTACCTTCTGATCCCCGTATACGGGCCGGCAGGAGCGGCCTGGGCAACTCTGATCGCTTTCGTGATCCAGACAACCTTGGCGCTGGTAGTTTCCTTGAGGCTCTACCATGTTCCCTATCAGTACGGCCGTGTCGCCATCGCGGCTGCTGCTGCCATGCTCCTCTTCGCGGTATCCCACCTGATTCCGGCCGAAGATCTCACGATTCGTTTGGCAGCCAAGGCCGGGCTCATTATCAGCTATCCTCTGGCGCTTCTCTGGGGCGGCTTTTTCGCCGCGGAGGATCTGGTTCAGGGCGTTGCGATCGTGACGAAGAAATACCCCGCAACCGCAAACGTGATTCGGAAGATCGGCCCGATCTTCCGATTGCCACCCCCGCCCGAGAGTTAGGAGAGACCGTTGCGGCGCTTCCTGCAGATCCTCACCGTCCTCGCTATCGGCGTGCTCGCGTTTCCCTATCTGCCCGACCTGCTCTCACGAAGCGACAAGCTCCCGCCCACCGCCGATGCCCTTTACGTATTTCCCGGCAAACTCGAGACCCGCGCCAAATGCTCGGCCCGACTTTTTCGCCAGGGGCTGGCGCCTCTTGTTGTTTTCACCGGCAGCAGGATTCGTCCGGAATTGCGGGCCGTCGGCATGCCCTACTCGGATGCAGAACTCGGAGCCAAACTCGCCGCCCGCGCGGGCGTGCCAGCCTCCGCCGAAGTCATTATACCCTCCGGTCGCAGCACGTGGGCCGATGCGGCCGCCGTCAGCGAGTGGGCAGCGCAGACCGGCAACCGAAGCATCATTGCGGTGACCTCACCGAGCCACGCTCGTCGTGCCGGCGAATCCCTGCGAATCGCCCTCGAACCGATCGGCGGCAAAGTCTGGATGACGACTTGCGAGAGAAGCTATAGCGACATTTCAGGGTGGTGGTGGCATGAAAAACCTCTAATTGAGGTGAGCAATGAGACCATCAAACTGGGTCTCTACTTGTTCAAATATTTCCTCCCTTCCTGGCTCGGCCTGAGCCCCGAGGCTCCTTCCACCGAGATCCAACCTCAGCCCGCTCCCTCCGAGAAGAAAACCCGATGAGCAAAACTGCCAATCTCGGAGAGGCTGATATCTGCGGCCTTTATGCGATCCTGAATCTCGCGGGAACCGTTGCCGACTCCGCGCCGCAGCTGGCTCTGGCTCATGCGCTTGTCGCCGGTGGCGCACGAATTTTCCAACTCCGTGCAAAAGATAGCTCGGCCGAGCAAACCTTGTCTGTCGCCCGTGAACTCCTCGAGATTCTCCGTCCGTCCGGCGCCCGACTCGTCCTCAACGACCGAGTCGATCTCGCCCTTGCCGCTGGCGCGGATGGTGTCCACCTCGGGCAAACCGATCTTCCGCCTTCGGTGGCTCGCACCATGACACCCGAGGGATTTCTGATCGGGCTTTCCACCCATAACCCCGCTCAGGTCCGCGCCGCCAGAAACCTGCCAGTCGACTATCTGGGTTTCGGACCGATTTTCCCGACCACTTCCAAGCCGGACGCTGAGGCGCCACAGGGCATCGAGGGGCTGCGCGCTGTTCGCCAAATCACGACCCAGCCTCTGGTTGCCATTGGTGGGATCACCGCCACAACAGCCCCCGAGGCGCTCGCTGCCGGAGCCAGTGCCGTGGCCATGATCGGTGCATTGGAGCAATCTCCCGACCCGCGAGCCCTTGCAGAAGCCCTCCGGCGACCCGAGAGGCGTTAGGCTACACCTTCGCCGCGTGCGCTTTCCCACCGACCGGGCGTCGGATTGCTACTTTCACGTCAATCCAGCATGACTTGATGACGAGTCAGCCGATGCGAGCAATACCAATCAAAGAGATCTTTGCGACCGCGGATTCATGCGAACGCGTTTGGGGAGAAAACAGCCGGCCTCCGGAAATACAGCGATTCGTTCGTACGTTTTTCAGTTTCGGAATGCTCCTCTTCGTTTTGGCCGGTTGTGGTTCCGTGACAGCTACACCTAAGCACCAGAAGACTTATAGCGGTGCGCCCGTCCTGGAAATCGAGGCCGTCGGCAATCTCGTTTTCATCGCCCAGACGGACCCGGCAGGCCTGCAGATCTACCAACGCGCCTCGGACGGCAAGCGCGGCCTTCTGAAGCACGGCCACGCTCGAATCTCCGGCCAGCCAACTGCCGTTGCCGGTACAGCCTTGCGAGCCTTCGTTGCCACCACAGATCCTGAATCCGAACTTGCGATCCTCAACCTCAACGACCTTGACCACCCCAGCGTCGTTGGCACTTACGATGCACCGAGCCAACAATCGGGAACCGCCATTTTCGCTTCCGGAAACTCCGTTTATTTAGGAACCACCGAGGATCCCACCGCTCCCGAAGTCTTCATTCTGGACGTATCGGAGATGAGCGCACCGCAGCAAACCGCCTCCTTCGACCTGCGCGAGAGTGTCACCGAAATTCACGTGGAGGGTGGCTTTGCCTATATTGGATCGCGGAAGGGTCTCCATATTCTGTCGATCGAGGATCTGTCGGCGCTGAAGGAGGTTGCGTTCCTGCCCGTCGGTCACGTTACCGGGCTCGACATAAACAGTGGGCGTGCCCTTTTGACGACCGCCAGCCCCGACGAGAACTTCTTCGTCATCGATCTCGAAGAACCGGAGTCCGCAAGCACCTTGCACTCGGGAGTGGTCGGAACGGAGGCAACGGACATCGAGGCTTATCACGACACAGCCTATGTCTCAGGTCGAGATGGAATTTATATCCTGGATACTTCGTCGGAGCCCAACATCATCGGATCCCATGAAACAGCGGCGCCATTGAATGCGCTCGACATCGCCCACGGCACCTTGTACGCGATCTCCACTGAGGACCGAACACTTGTCGTCCTCGACCCCGGCGTTGCTTCCGGTCAGGCGATCTCCGACCTAAACGGAGACGGTGAAATCCTCATCAGCCACCTCGGCGACTCCAACACCGCGCTGGAATGGTCCGGTCTGGAGACCTGGTCCGAAGTATCTCAGCGACTCTATGATCGCGAGGGCCTCGACTGGAAAATCGATGCGACACAAGCAATTGGAGGCGCGACCGTTGCAGATTTCGGAATCTTTCTCCCACCTCGCCACCTTGCCGCATGGAGCCAGCTCGAACGGACGCTGAAGGGTCCGACACCGGACGTGTTCATCTTTTCCTTTGTGACCAACGATATGCGCTTCTGGTCCGAAGGCATGCTCCCTCATAAAAGCATCCGGGAGATTGCCGGCGCCTACCGAGAGCATGCTGCGTCGATCGCGACCTTCGATCCCGAGATTCCAATCTTCATCACGACTTCGACGCCTCTTCATCACAACTCGGATCGTCAATTGCGTTTCAACCTCTCAGCCATGAATGACGCGATCTTCGAGGCCTACCCTGCGAGGCAAATCATCGACACGTTCTCGGCACTGGACTCGCAGATAGATCTTGGAGAAGACGGAATTCATCTCTCTCAGGCCGGGCATGACCTCCGAGCAGAACTGGTCGTTCAAAAACTGACTCTCGGGCAATAAGGCTGGCGGCTTTCGGCCATCAAATACCAGCGAATTTCCCGGTCCACCCGACGGGCGCAAGGCAGCGCTTCACGACTCGGATCGCGGAGACCTGCGCCGCCACGTTTGATCTTTCGCTAAAGAGCGAAATCGTCTCCGGCCGGTGGATCGTCTTCGTCTTCTTCTCGACCGCTGAGGTTCTCGAAAAGAGTCAACTCCTTGCGGAAACCGAGCTTGGCGGTGCCTTGGGGCCCGTTACGCTGCTTGGAGATGATCACCTCGGCGATGCCCTCTTCAGGCGACGCCTTATTATAAAAGTCGTCGCGGTAGATGAAGCTGATCACGTCTGCATCCTGTTCGATGGCACCGGACTCGCGAAGGTCCGCCATCATGGGGCGCTTGTCTGCTCGCATCTCGACGCCACGATTGAGCTGTGAAAGGGCGATGACCGGAACATGAAGCTCCTTGGCGAGCCCTTTGAGCGAGCGCGAGATCAGCGAGATCTCCTGCTCTCGGTTATCGACTTTCTGGTGGGCGCGCATCAACTGAAGATAATCTACGATGATCAGCCCAAGCCCCTCGGGGTGCTCCCGCATCAATCGACGGGACTTCGCCCGCAATTCCAGGACCGAAAGCGCGGGCGAGTCATCGATGAAAAACGGGATCTGTGTCAATCGACTGGCCGCGGCCGCAAGGCGCGGTAAATCATTATCGAAAAGATTACCGTTACGAACTCGGCCCATGCTGACCCGCGCTTCCGCGCAAAGCATACGCATGACGATCGACTCTTTGGACATTTCCAGAGAAAAAACGCCTACCGCCTTTCCCGAATGCTGCGCTGCGTACTGCCCACAGTTCACTGCCAATGCGCTTTTGCCCATCGACGGACGGCCGGCCATGATAATCAGATCGCCGGGTTGAAAACCGGAGGTCAGCTTGTCGAGATCGTAGAAACCGGACGCAATCCCGGTAACCGCCTCTTTTCGTTCAAAGAGTTGCTCGATCTGGTGAATCGATTCCTCAACGACGTCCTCAACCTTGGTGAAGCCTTTTCCGATCCGGCCCTCGGAGAGACGAAAGACTGCCGCCTCCGCATCCTCGAGCAACTGATCGACCGCCCCACCACTATCCATTGTCTGGGTGACGATATCAGTCGCGACTTCGCCCAACTGCCGAAGAACAGCCTTGTCCTTGACGATGCGTGCATAGTGCTTGACGTTGGCTGCGGTCATCGTCCGGTCGGCAAGCTCTGCCACCGTGGCAACTCCGCCCACCGCCTCCAATTCCCCCAGCCGCTGCAATCGGTCGGTCAGCGTGACCACATCGGCAGGCTCCCGATCTTCATCGAGTTCCAACAGGGCGCGAAAAATCTTGCGATGAGCTTCTCGGTAGAAATCCTCGATCACAAGAATTTCATTGACCGCATCCATTGCGCGATTGTCGAGCAAAATCCCACCCAGAACCGCCTCCTCGGCTTCGAGGCTCTGCGGGGGTACGCGGGGGTTGGTGGCTAGGGCTGCAGTTGTCATCTCTCTCCAGAAATCCTGCCAGGAATCTGCAGGATTCTCTTATCTCCCAGAAGAACCCTCAAGGATCAATGATGGGCCACCCGTTCGCTCGAGCTTTTCGTCGCAAGAGTCGATCCGGCGCCACAATCTCGGGGAAGCCGACCAACTCGAGCAGCGGAAGGTCGGTGATGGAGTCGGTATAAAAGTAGGCATTCTGGAGGGAAATCTGGCGTTCGCCCAGATATTCGCGAGCGTAACCGATCTTCCCCTCTCCGTAGCAAATCGGAGGTACCGGCTTCCCGGTGAAGCAGCCGTCCTGAATCTCGAGCCGAGTCACGAGAAGGTCTTCGACGTCCAGATCCCGCCCCAGAGGCTCGGCCAGATAGCTCGTCGTACTCGAGAGCAAAGCAATCGAGTGCCCGGCGGCGCGATGCTCCTCCAGGCGCGACCGCATCAGCGGAACAATATGCTGCCGGATCTCCTCGCGATACCAGCGCTCGGCAAAGGCTGCGACCTCCTCCTCGGACTTGCCGCGGATGCCACTGCCGGCACTCTCTGCAGCCTTGGCAATATCCAACCGACCCAACCGATAGAGAGCGAGGTAAAAGCCCGCCCGAACCAGATCCCGACGTCGGCCGATGCCCTTTTTGCGCAGATAACGCGCGTAGAGTGTCGCCGAGTTCACCGACAGCAGCGTTCCATCGATATCGAAGAACGCTGCTGTCGGCTCGCTGGAGGAAAAGGAATGGATTATCCGCGCTCGACGATCATGGCAACGCCCTGCCCACCGCCGATGCAGAGGGAAGCGATGCCGCGCTCAACGTCTCGATCCTGCATGGCGTGGAGCAATGTCACCAAAACGCGGGCACCACTGCAGCCAATCGGGTGACCCAACGCAATCGCTCCGCCGTTCACGTTCACCTTGTCGGCGTCGATCTTGAGCTCGGCCAGAACACCCAGCGACTGAGCCGCGAACGCCTCGTTCAACTCCCAAAGTCCGATATCGTCCTTGGAGAGGCCGGCTCGGTCCAGAGCCTTCTCGCAGGCGGGCCACGGTCCCATACCCATGATGGAGGGATCCACACCGGCAGATGCCCAGCCGCGGATTCGGGCCAACGGCTGCAAGCCACGATCGCGGGCCACATCAGCATTCATCACAACCAGCGCGGCCGCACCATCATTGATCCCCGATGCGTTTCCTGCCGTCACCGAGCCATCTTTCTTGAAGGCGGCACGTAATTTCCCGAGAGACTCGGCGGTGGTGCCAGCGCGAGGAAATTCATCCTTGGCAAACGACACTGTCTCGCCACGCTTCTTTCCCGGAGCATCGAAAGCAAAAATTTCTGCATCAAACTTGCCGGCTTCCTGAGCGGCGACAGCCTTCTGCTGGCTTCCGGCGGCGAAAGCGTCCTGCGCCTCGCGCGAGAGATCATATTTGGCAGCGATATTCTCAGCCGTAATCCCCATATGCACATCGGTGATCGGACAGGTCAGGCCATCATTGATCAAGGAATCGAAGATCTTGTCATGACCCAGACGGTAGCCGTAACGTGCCTTGTTCAGCAGGTAAGGCGCCAGAGACATATTCTCCATGCCACCAGCGACACCAGCATCGTACTCACCGAGCATGATGCCCGAGGCAACGTTTGCAACGGCCTTCAGGCCCGAACCACAAGCCTTGTTCAGGGCGTAACCCGGAACCTCCTGAGGGACCCCGCCCTCCAGATAGGCCACGCGGGCCGAGTTCAGTCCCTGACCAGCTTGCAGGACATGACCGAGGACAACTTCGCCGACTTCGGCCGGGTCGATGCCCGCACGGGCGACGGCCTCGCGGACGGCAGCCGCCCCCAACTTTGTGGCGGGAACTGTAGAAAGCGAACCACCCATGGAACCAATTGCGGTACGCGTCGCTGAAACGATGACTGCCTCTGCCATTCAATCCTCCAAATTATCAGTGTTATCAGCCGTATCTGGGATGAAATTCACGGCTTCCGGTTGTTGATTTCGCTTGAGGGGGCCGACAAGGGACCCACTCCATTATACCAATGCATGCCCGCCCGCTGAGCTCGACGGCTGACGCGCGCCAGCCGGAACCAGGTCCGACGGCGCGCTCCATAGAAGACTTTGGCGGCCAGACCGAGCCGGCGCAACTTTCGCCCCGCATGAGAATCTCTTACCGCCCGTTCATAGCCCGAAAAGTCGAATTCGCCCAACTCGAGGGCGCGCTTTACGTGTTCCGCGGCCAGCATGCCGTATTCGAGCGAATACGATATGCCTTCCCCCAATAGAGGGTCGATTCCGGCCGCGTCGCCGACCAGCAAGACGTGCGGCGCCACCAGCGGATCCTTCGGATCGTAGAGTCGAATGGGGAAGGCACGATTCCGCGCCTCGACACCCGCCTTGCGACGCTCGAGCAGAGCCTTGATCTCATCGCCTTGCGACTCACGTGCCATCGAGTAGACCCCGACATTCCAGTGCGGCTGGCCGTCCACCAGACAGGGGAAGGACCACTCGTAGCCATCGAGTTCTTCGCGCAAGACCGAGCGAAAATCAAAATGGAACGATTCCGGCAAGTCCCCCTCCACCGGCACGTCTGCCATCGCCGCCCGCGCAACCCAGCCTTCTTCCTGCGTCACGAGATCTCGCCGAACTCGGCTTCCCGAACCATCCGCACCGACGACGACGCGCGCATCGATCGTCCCCGAGGTCGTCTCCAAACGGATACCACCCCCGACCGGGGTCGCCTGCCGCAGCGAGGCGCCCTCTCGTATTTCCACCCCGCGAGCTCGCGCCTCGGCGACGAGCATCGCGTCGAACTCGAATCGACGAATCACGAAGCAGCAACCCTGATCAGGCATCCGAATCGCCGGACCACCCGCTTCGACCACCGCTTCATCGACGCGTACATAGGGCACTTCCAGCCCCACACCCAGCGAGCGCAGCAGAGAAAGCGTTTGTGGAATCAAACCACCGGCGCAGGTTTTATCACGAGGGAATTGCGCTCGGTCCAGCACCAGTGTCCGCTGCGCCAGAGCGGGATCGATCTGTGCGAGACGAAGTGCCATCGCGGTCCCGGCCGGACCGGCACCCACGATCACCAGATCGCGTTTCTCAACCGTCGCTGCGGACATTTTCCTGCACCCATTTGATGATCTCGTCCGTGGACGTCCCCGGCGTAAACAAGCGCGCTACGCCCTGATCCTGCAAGATCGGGAAGTCCTCTTCGGGAATGATCCCGCCCCCGAATACCACGATATCGCTCGCACCCTTGTCTCCGAGAAGCTCGCAGACTGCGGGGAATTGCGCGAGGTGAGCCCCCGAAAGCAGCGAGAGCCCCACCGCATCGACATCTTCCTGCAGAGCCGCTTCCGCGATCATTTCGGCGGTCTGATGCAACCCGGAATAGATCACTTCCATCCCTGCATCGCGCAACGCACGGGCGATGATCTTGGCACCGCGGTCATGGCCGTCGAGGCCCGGTTTCGCGATCAAGATCCGCAACGGCCGCGAGGCCGCTCCCTGTGTGGTCGAAGAGCTCACCGACCCTTGAATTCGGCCGGGCGCTTCTCGAGGAAGGCCTCAAGCCCCTCGCGTGTATCAGCAGCACCAAAAAGACCGGCAAATGCCTCCACCTCGACAGCCTGCGCCGAGCGAGCGTCGGATGTCTCGGCGGCGGCCATGGCAACCTTGGCACGTGCGCAGGCCAATGGAGGCCGGGTCGCCAATTCCGCAGCCCAGGCGTCAGCCTCTTCTCGCAAGGACTCGGGGGCCACGATACGATTGACCAGTCCGAGCGTGCGCGCCTCTGCCGCATCGACCAGGCGCCCTGTGTAGACCAACTCGCGCGCCGCGGCGACACCAACACGGCGCAACAGTCGAGAACACCCACCGAAGCCCGGGATCAGACCGAGGTTGGTTTCCGGCTGGCCGAATCGGGCCTTCTCGCTGGCGATCACCAGATCGCAGGCAAGAGCCAATTCACAACCACCGCCAAGCGCTGCACCTTGCACGACCGCGAGGACGATTGAAGGCAAGCGCTCAATTGCATCGAACGCAGCGTGGCCGAGCAGGGTAAACTCTCGAGCCTCCTCCGGTGTCATGGTCGACATCGACGCAATATCTGCCCCGGCCACAAACACGCGATCTCCGGCAGAATCCAGAACCACAACTCGCGGTGGATCCATGGCCAGATTTTGCATGCACTCACGAAGGCTCCGAAGCGTATCGGCGTCCAATGCGTTCAGCGCACGGGGACGTGAGATTGTGACGGTAGCAACTTCACCCTGACGGGTCATCTCGACGGACATAAGGTTCAATACTCCGGTTTGAAATCAAAATGATGGTGAGTCTCGATCCAGCGGGTCGTACGCGTCGCCGATCGAACGACGACAGAATTGGTCCGCGCCCCTCCCTTGAAAAACTGTACGCCGGACAAGAGGTGCCCGCTCGTCACGCCGGTGGCGGCGAACATCACGTTCTCGCCAACCAGGGCTTCCGATGGGAAAATCCGATCAGCCTCCTCAAGTCCCGCTTCTTTCAGGAGAACAGTCTCGTCGCCTGACAAGGGGCGAAACCTTCCTTCGAACACGCCGCCCAGACCCTGCAGAGCGCCCGCGGCCAGCACGCCCTGTTGGCCGCCGCCGATTCCGAGCAGGATATCGACGCCGGAGTCCGGACGTGCCGTTGCGATAGCGGCGGCCAGATCTCCGTCGGCGAGCAACTGAACACGGGCACCGGCTTCCCGGATCTCGTGCACGAGGCGACTATGACGTGGGCGATCCAGAATCACCGCTGTGAGATCTTCAACGTAAACACCCTTGGCGGCCGCAAGTGCCTTGAGGTTCTCCGTAGGGGACTGGGCCAGCGAAACCACGCCCTTCCCCTCCGGCCCACAGGCAATCTTCTCCATATAGGTTTCCGGGCAGCACAGAATTTCACCCGGCATCCCGACCAGAATGATCGACAGGGCATTTGCACCCCCGGTCGCGCAGACAGTGACGCCTTCCAGAGCATCGAGCGCAACATCCATGGCCACCGGAGCATCTTCCCCGCCGCCGCCCACGAATTCTCCGACATGAAGGGGATCGCCGGTCCCGACAGGGGCCTCGCCAATCACGATCTTGCCCGTGGTCTCGATCGCCCCGAACGCTCGATGCATGGCGGCCGTAGCCGCTTGATCGATCGCCATCGGATCACCGCGTCCCATCAACCGCCCCGCGGCCAGCGAGGCGGCCTCCGTCACGCGCGCCAGTTCCAATGCAAGGTTACGATCCATCAGCCCGGAGCCTCCTCGATGCGGATCGCGACCGGCCTGCCCTTGACCGCAGGCAAGGCCGCGACGCGGGCCAGAGATTTTCGCAGATCCTTTTCGCGAGTTCCGTGCGTCCGGATCACGACGGGCACTGCACCACGGCCCACCCGCTCGCGTTGCACGACCGACGCGATCGAAATCCCCGACCGGCCGAGTTGGCCGGCCACTTTCCCGAGGACACCCGCCTCATCACGAACCATGATCCGCAGGTAGTAGTCGCTTTCGATGGCACCGATCGGTCGAACCTTCGCGGCGACCTGGCGCGCGATCGGATAACCCAGCGGTGCCAAACGAGGCCCACCCTGACCCAAACGATCTCGAGCCACATCCAGAACATCGGCGATTACGGCTGCGGCCGTCGGCATCATGCCGGCGCCCTGCCCGTAGTACATGGTCCTCTCGAGACCGCGGGAATGCACGCAAACCGCATTATACGCACCATCGACAAGAGCCAGAGGGTCGGTGGCGGGAATCATCGTGGGATGAACGCGGGCCTCGATATCCTTGCCATCCCGCTTGGCCACCGCCAGAAGCTTGATCACGTACCCAAGCTCTTTGGCGTAAGCCATATCTACCCGATCCACGTCCCGAATCCCCTCCGTATGAATGGCATCCAATGGCAAAGCCACTCCGAAGGCCAACTGAGCCAGGAGCGCGAGCTTATGAGCCGAGTCGATACCGTCGACATCGTAGGTCGGATCCGCTTCGGCCAGACCGCTGGCCTGAGCCGCGGCGAGCACCTCGGCAAAGCCCAGGCCGTCGGCGGCCATGGTGCTGAGAATATAGTTCGCGGTTCCGTTCACGATGCCGAATACCGCCTCATGTTCGTCCGGAGAGATGCCTTCACGGAGAGTCCGGATGATCGGGATCCCGCCACCGACGCTGGCTTCGAAACCGACGCCGACGCCGACCTCTTCGGCCGCGGCAAAGATTTCAGCTCCGTGATGAGCGAGAAGAGCCTTGTTTGCGGTCACGACATCCTTGCCATGGCGAATCGCTTCGAGCACAAACGTCCGAGCAGGCTCAAGACCGCCCATTAATTCGACAACCACGTCGATTTTAGGGTCGCTAAGGATCGATCGGGCATCCTTGGTCAGAAGCGATTTGGGTACGCGCACCGCTCGCTTGCGGGTCAGATCAAGGTCGGCAACTCGCGCCAATTCGATCGGGGCCCCCAGGCGAGACGCCAAATGCTCATTCGACTCACGCAGAAATCGGATCACGCCCGAGCCAATCGTACCCCAGCCAACGACGCCAACGCGCACGCCCGCTCGAGTCGCTGGCGCCGGCCGCCTTGCGGGACCACGCGAAGCCGCACGTCCTTTTTTAGCGCCCATCGTTCTCACCTCCCGGCTTTTGCGTTGCCGCAGCCGTCATTTCTTTTGTGATCAGGGGAGGACTTCCTCCCAAATTCAAAGCCTTGCGAACGCCCCGGATCGCCTGGCGAGTTCGATGCTCGTTTTCAATCAAGGCAAAGCGTACAAAATCGTCGCCATACTCGCCGAAACCAATCCCGGGCGAAACAGCAACCTTGGCCTCCTCGAGCAGAAACTTCGAGAATTCCAGCGAGCCCGCTTTTTTGAATTCATCCGGAATTTCTGCCCATACGAACATCGTCGATTTCGGTCGTGGCACATTCCAGCCAGCACGCGTCAGCCCGTCACAGAGGACATCTCGACGCGAGCGGTAGTGATCTCGAATCTCGTCGAGACAATCTTGCGGGCCATTCAAGGCTACCGTCGCTGCGATCTGGACCGGCTGGAAAATGCCGTAATCCAGATAGCTCTTCATCCGCGCCAAAGCCGCAATGATTTCCTGATTGCCGCAGGCGAAACCCACTCGCCAACCCGGCATACTGTAGCTCTTCGAGAGAGAGAAGAATTCCACACCGATTTCGCGGGCGCCCGGAACCTGCAACAAGCTTGGCGGCGTGTAGCCGTCAAAGCAGATATCCGCATATGCCAAATCGTGAACCACAAGCATATCGTGCGCACGGGCGAACTCGACGATCCGCTCAAAGAACTCGAGGTCGACAATCTCCGTTGTGGGATTATGCGGAAAGTTCAGAATCAGGAACTTCGGCTTCGGCCAACTCTGACGCGTCGCCTCGAGCAGATTTTGAAAGAAATCCTGTCCGGGCCCGAGTGGTACCGAACGCAAATCGCCGTTGGCGATGATCACGGAATACTGATGGATCGGATAAGTCGGCGTCGGCGCGAGCACCACATCGCCCGCGCCCAACATCGCCAACGAAAGGTGGGCAATCCCTTCTTTGGAACCGATCGTGACAATCGCCTCGCTATCCGGATCCAGAGACACTCCGTAGCGACGCGCGTACCAATCACAAATCGCCAATCGGAGCTTGTAGATCCCGCGCGACACCGAATAGCGGTGATTCCGGGGGTTCTGAGCAGCCTCGACCAGCTTGTCCACAATATGCTTCGGGGTCGGCGTGTCCGGGTTACCCATCCCGAAATCGACAATATCCTCCCCCCGAGCCCGGGCGTCGACCTTCAAGTCACCGATGACGTTGAAGACGTAGGGCGGGAGGCGCTTGATCCGCGGAAATTCCATATCTAGTGGCTAGCATTGAAAAGGGGTTTTCGTCCAAGTCGCGCCCCGCTTTTCCTGCACAATCGTCGAGAATCGGTTCACCCAACCCGGGCCAGACCCAAACGACCTGCCCATCGCGCGGCCAGAGCGTCACGCAACCCTTGTGACTCGGGCGCTGACAGGTCCGGATCGCCCTCCAGCAGGGCCATCGCCACATCTCGGGCCTCATGCAGAAGCGCCTGATCCCGTAGAATATTCGCCACCCGGAAGTCGGGAACACCCGATTGGCGCGTTCCCAACATCGCTCCGGGACCTCGGATCGCGAGATCCGCTTCCGCAATTCGAAGACCGTCGGTGGTCTCGGTCATCACCCGCAGGCGCTCTCGCGCCTCGCGGGACTGCGCCCAGTCCGCCACCAGTAGACATCTCGCGGCCGAAGCACCCCGCCCGACCCGCCCACGGAGCTGATGTAATTGAGACAAGCCGAAGCGCTCCGCATGCTCGATCACCATGACGGTCGCATTCGCTACATCGATACCCACCTCGATCACCGTCGTCGCCACCAGGATCTGGTAGGCCCCCTCCTTGAATTCGCGCATGATCCGCTCGCGCTCTGCCGCCGGGACGCGGCCATGGATCAGGGCGACCGAGCATTCCGGCAGGTTCGCCCGGATCTCGTCCGCGCCCGACGTCGCGTCACGCAGGTCGCTATTTTCGGATTCCTCGATCAACGGATAGACGATATACGCCTGTCGACCGGCCGAAACCTCCTCGCGGATCGCCGCAAAAACCTGCTCCCGCCTGTCGGCTGCGAGGATTTCGGTCCGGACCGGCTTTCGCCCCGGAGGCAGTTCATCAATGATCGACAGGTCAAGATCACCATAGACGCTCAAGGCCATCGTGCGGGGAATCGGGGTTGCCGTCATCAGAAGGATATCCGGCGCTTCCTCCACGCCGTCCTCGCGGCCCAGCACCGCACGCTGCATCACACCAAAACGATGCTGTTCATCAATCACCGCCAGACCGAGCCTGCCAAACTTCACGCCATCCTGAATCAGGGCATGCGTACCGACGACGAGTCCCGGCTCGCCCGCCGCCAGCCGCGGCAAAATCTCACGACGCGCGGCCGTACCGACCTCACCGCTCAGAAAGTCCAGCGCGATGCCCAACCCGCCCGCCACATCCTGCACCGTTTTCCAATGCTGCTCCGCCAGAAGCTCGGTCGGCGCCATGATCACAGCTTGGTAGCCGGATTCGATTGCCTGCAATGCCGCCACCACCGCGACGATCGTCTTGCCACTGCCCACATCCCCCTGCACCAATCGATGCATGGGCTGCGGGCGTCCCATATCGGCTTCGATTTCGGATAGAACGCGCTCCTGCGCAGCCGTAAGGGCGAAGGGCAGCGAGGCCAACAACTGATCTACTCGCGCGCCTCTCGGCGCAAAAGCGATCCCCGGTGTCGCTTTGACCTCGCCCTTGCGCAGCAGAAGACCCAGTTGCACCAGAAAGAGCTCCTCAAAAACGATGGAACGATGTCCTGGGGAACGCATCTCTGCCAGAGCCGTCAAATCCGCATCCAGTTCCGGGATATGCACCTGCGAGAAGGCCTCTGCCATGGGCAGCAGCTCGAGTCTTTCCCGCGCCGGCAACGGGACCACATCCGGAATCCGCGCAGCGAAGCCCTCCACAGCCGCGAGGACCGCTCGTCGCATCGCCTGACGTGGCATGGCTGTCGGCTTTTCATACACCGGAACCACGCCGGCCACCGGAGCATTCCCACCATCTTCAAGCAGCTCGGCTTCGGGGTGAACGATGCGCAGAAAGGCACCGTATGCGGCTTCCACTTTCCCATGGACCAACCACGTCGAATCGGTCTTGAGCCGCTGGGCGAACCAACGGATCTGGTTATACCAGACCAATTCAACCGAGCCGTTCTCGTCGCCGGCCACGACCGTCAGAATACGGCGTCGGGCACGACCCGCGGAGCGCTCGTCCACATGGCGAATCTTCACCGCAAGAGTCGCCATCTCGCCTGCCTGCAGATCGCGAGTCGTCATCACCTGACGACGATCCTCGTAACGAAACGGGAGATGGTAGAGGAGATCTTCCAAACGCTCGAGCCCGAATTTGGCCAACTCCTGCTCGCGTTTGGGCCCTACCCCTGACAGAGCCGAGAGCGGCGCTGCCGCGACCTGCTGCCATGGGGCCGCCGGATCGAGCACGTCGACTTTTTTTCGCCCACCTGCAGAAGTCGCCCGAGCAGATCGGCTCGTCCCTGCCTTCTTCGTAGCCCTCGATGCGGGCTTCCGCCCCGTCGCCGCCGACGCGGGTGGAGATGCGGGTTCAGTCGCAGGTACGGAGGTGGAAGCAGACACGATGTCGCCGGCAGGCAGGTCCGACCCCTCACCACCAGGGTCCGGCAGCTGGGCAAAAGCCTCCAACAGGCTGAGGCAATGGTCAACGACCGGATCGACAGCTTCGCCCTTGGCGGTCCGAAGAGCCTCGATTGCTTTCCGAAGCTCATCCACCAAAGGGCCCGAATCCCGCAGTTCGTCGAGAGAACCGAGCCATGCATCCAAAGGGAGCCGAATCCGAGTGCGTTGGCCCGGATCAGCCTCGCGGAGAAAGACCAATGGCCGCCGGGCGTTCTCGGTCAACTCTGCCCGCAGATTCCGCCCGGCCAAATCAGCTCCCCCGCGCAGCCGCGTCCTCGGCGTGATACTCCTGCAACCGGCGGACTTCCGCCGGGGCCTTGGCTCGCTGCACCATCCCTTCAGCCGCCGCACCCGCTCCGGCAATTGTCGTAAAGTATGGAGTCTTGGTCTCCAAAGCCGTACGTCGAAGCGAGAAGGAATCCAGAACGGACTGCTCTGTGGAAATCGTATTCACGACAAACTGAATCTCGCCCGCTCGCAAGGCGTCCACGATATGCGGCGAGCCCTCGAAGACCTTGTTGATCGATTCAGCCTTCATCCCCAAATCGCGTAAATACTTCGCCGTACCACTGGTCCCGACGAGCTCGAACCCCGCGCCAATCAAATCGCGGGCAACCGCCTCCAGAGCACCCTTGTCCTCATCACGGACGCTCAGAAACACCCGACCACTGCGGGGCAGGAAACAACTCGCCCCATCCTCAGCTTTCCAGAAAGCGGTGGCAAAATCGCGATCGATGCCCATGACTTCTCCGGTCGACTTCATCTCGGGGCCAAGCAGAGTATCCACACCCTGGAACTTCAGGAATGGGAAAACGGATTCCTTGACGCAGAAATGTTTCGGCACGATCTCGTCGAGAATGCCCTGCTCCCGCAGGGTCTTGCCGGACATCACACGAGCGGCAATCTTCGCCAGCGGGCGACCGATCGCCTTCGAGACAAACGGAACCGTCCGGGACGCGCGAGGGTTGACCTCCAGAACAAAGACCTTCCCATTCTGGACGGCAAATTGGATATTCATCAAGCCGACGACACCCAACTCCCGCGCCAACTCGACCGTCTGTCTCCGGATCTCGGTCTGGGTGGTCGCATCCAGGGATCGCGGGGGCAGCGAGCATGCCGAATCACCGGAATGAACGCCCGCAGGCTCGATATGTTCCATCAAGCCACCCACAACAACGTCGGTTCCATCGCCGATACAATCGACATCGATCTCGATGGCATTGTCGAGGAACTGATCGACAAGAACCGGATGGTCTGGCGAGGCCTTCACCGCACGCTTCATATAGGAGCGAAGACCGTCCTCATCGCGAACGATCTCCATGGCGCGGCCCCCGAGCACATAACTGGGCCGCAAGAGGACCGGGTAGCCGATCCTCGAGGCAATTCTTGCCGCCTCCTCGACCGAACGGGCTGTTCCATTCGCCGGTTGGCGCAAATCCAGATCCTGCAGCAGCTGCTGGAAACGCTCGCGATCTTCGGCACGATCAATGGCATCCGGCGGCGTCCCGATGATCGGGGCGCCCGCTTTCTCCAGCTCGACAGCCAATTTCAGAGGCGTCTGCCCCCCGAATTGCACAATCACACCCTCGGGCTTCTCCTTGTCGAGGATATTCATCACATCTTCGAAGGTCAGGGGCTCGAAGTAGAGCTTGTCGGAAGTATCGTAATCCGTCGAAACCGTCTCGGGATTACAATTGACCATGATCGTCTCGAAACCATCCTCGGAGAGCGCATAACAGGCGTGCACACAACAGTAGTCAAACTCGATCCCCTGTCCGATACGATTGGGACCACCCCCGAGGATCACGATCTTGCGGGCATCTGTCGGCTCGGACTCACATTCGCCATCCTCGTACGTGCCGTAGAGATAGGGAGTGTAGGCCTCGAATTCAGCCGCGCAGGTATCGACCTTCTTGTACACGGGGCGAATCCCGACAGCCTCGCGCTGCGCGCGGACCGCAGCCGCAGGCACGCCACAGAGTTCGCCAAGCCGGATATCAGAGAAACCCGACCTCTTGTGACGACGCAGGGCCTCGGCATCAAGAGCCGACAGACCGCCGCTGGCGATCTCTTCCTCATCCAGAACGATCCCCTCGATTGCACGCAGAAACCAGCGGTCAATTCTCGAGAGTTCGTGCACCGTCTCGCGAGAGAAACCGCGTCGGAAAGCTTCGCCAACGAGAAGGATTCGCTGGGCATTCGGGACCCGAAGGCCCTCACGCAACTGCTCCTCGTCCAAGTCGCGTCCCGAAACATCGAATCCCGAGATACCAATTTCCATGGAACGCAGAGCCTTCTGCATACTTTCCCGGAAGGTCCGGCCCATCGACATGGCTTCACCGACGGACTTCATTTGCGAGGTGAGCCGATCCTCTGCCTGAGGGAACTTCTCGAAAGTAAATCGAGGAACCTTGGTGACGACATAATCAATCGTAGGCTCGAAGCAGGCCGGCGTGACTCGGGTAATATCGTTTCCGATTTCGTCCAGCGTGTAGCCCACCGCCAGTTTCGCCGCGATTTTGGCTATAGGAAAACCGGTGGCCTTCGAGGCCAATGCCGAACTCCTCGATACGCGCGGGTTCATTTCGATGACGACGAGTCGTCCGGTATCCGGATCGATCGCGAACTGCACGTTCGACCCACCCGTATCCACGCCGATTTCGCGCATGATCGCAATCGCTGCATCCCGAAGGATTTGATATTCCTTGTCTGTCAGGGTCTGGGCCGGCGCGACAGTGATCGAGTCCCCTGTGTGCACGCCCATCGGATCCAGGTTCTCGATCGAACAGACGATCACGACATTATCCGCCTTGTCGCGCATCACCTCGAGTTCGAATTCCTTCCAACCCGCGATCGACTCCTCGATCAACAATTCGCTATTCGGCGAAGCGTCCAATCCCCATGCGACGAGTTCATCAAACTCTTCGTCGTTGTGAGCGAAGCCACCACCCATACCACCGAGCGTCCGCGAGGGACGAATGATGATGGGATAACCAATCTCGTCGCGAACCGTGCGGGACTCCTCGAGGCTCCGCCCGTAACCCGACCTTGGAACACTGAGACCAATATCCTCCATCGCAGTCTTGAAAAGGTCCCGGTCCTCCGCTTTTTTGATCGCCCCCACATCCGCGCCGATCAACTCGACGCCATGCTTCTCGAGAATGCCTCGCTCGGCCACTTCGAGGGCCAGGTTCAATCCCGTCTGCCCGCCAATGGTCGGCAAGAGAGCATCCGGCTTTTCTCGCTCGATGATCAGCTCCAGAATTTCCGGCGTCATCGGCTCGACGTAGGTCGCGTCGGCAAACTCCGGATCAGTCATGATCGTCGCCGGGTTCGAGTTCACCAGAATGACTCGGTACCCCTCCTCCCGCAGAGCCTTGCAGGCTTGAGTTCCTGAGTAATCAAACTCACAGGCCTGCCCGATTACAATCGGGCCGGAACCAATGAGCAATACGGATTCGATGTCATTACGGCGCGGCATGATTAACGCGGATTCGCCTCCATCATCTCAACAAATCTTTGAAAAAGGTAATTCGAGTCGCGAGGACCCGGGGATGCTTCGGGGTGATACTGAACCGAAAAGAGCGGCAGCGTCTCGTGCCGCAATCCGGCGACCGTATTGTCGTTCAGATTGACATGCGACAGGACGGCTGTCCCTTGCAGAGAGTCGGTATCGACCGCAAACCCATGATTCTGGGATGTGATCTCGACTTTACCCGTAGCCAGATCCTTCACGGGATGATTGGCGCCGTGATGACCGAACTTCAGCTTGTAGGTCTTGCCACCCAGCGCGAGACCAAGAATCTGATGCCCCAGGCAAATGCCGAAGATCGGACGCTCTCCGATCAACTGCGCGACATTTTCTCGGGCACCGGCGACCGCATCCGGATCGCCCGGGCCATTCGAGAGGAAAATCCCGTCGGGCTTCATCGCAAGCACTTCGGCCGCCGGGGTATGCGCGGGAACCACGCGCACGCGACATCCCGCCTCGACGAGCCCGCGCAGAATATTACGCTTCAGGCCAAAATCGAAAGCCACGACGAAATACTGGCCGGGCTCCCGAACTTCATAGCCGCTGCCGAGCGTCCACCCCCCCTCGGACCAATCGTAAGCCGAATCGCAGGTTACGCGACTGGCCAGGTCCTGTCCCTCGAGAGAAGGCAATGCGGCGGCTCGCGCGATCAGCGGCGCAATATCCTCGACCGCAGGGCTGAGAATGGCCTGCTGCGCTCCGGTGTCGCGCACGTGGCGCACCAGAGAGCGGGTATCAATATCCTCGATGCCCACAATGCCATGTTCTCTCATATAGTCGCCGAGACTCAGCTTGGCGCGCCAACTCGAGGGCTCGGGCCAATACTCCCGAACGATAAATCCGCCGACATGGGGCCGGCCCGATTCCACATCTTCCGGGTTCACGCCGACGTTTCCGATTTCCGGATACGTCATCGCGACCATCTGCCCTTCGTAGGAGGGGTCCGTCAGAATCTCCTGATACCCCGACATCGAGGTATTGAAGACCACTTCACCCGACGCCTCACCCGCGGCACCGAAGGCCCGCCCACGGAACGAGGTCCCGTCCGCCAGGACGAGCACAGCCTCCTCACGGGTTTCGGCTTTGGATACGACAGGACTCATTGACCACCTCCAGAGTTCGCGGCGGAGCCCATCTTCGCCTCGATTTGCTCATGAACCAAAGCGCCGGCCACGAGCGTCTGCGTCGCGCGCCCCCGCATCTTCCACCCCTTGAAGGGCGTATTCTTACCCTTCGATTTGAGCTCGGTCCGCGTCACGGTCCATTCGTGCTCGGCATCGACGACGGCGATATCCGCCGGCGCACCAACCGCCATTCGTCCGTAGGCTGTCTTGAGGATCTTGGCAGGCTCGCTGGTCACGCGCGCGATCGCGGTCGGCAGGTCCAGCACGCCCTCTTCAACGAGACGCAGGGTCAGAGGCAGCAGCGTTTCGAGTCCGACAACACCGTTTTGGGCAATCGAGAACTCGACATCCTTCTCATCTCGATGGTGCGGTGCATGGTCAGTAGCAATCGCATCCATCGTCCCGTCGACCAGGCCTTCCCGCAGAGCGTTCCGGTCCTCTTCGCTGCGCAGAGGAGGCGCCATCTTGGCATCGGTGCGGTAAGGGACCACCGCCTCATCGGTCAGTTCAAGATGGTGGGGGCAAACTTCGGCTGTGACGTTGATCCCGGAGGCCTTGGCCGCCCGCACGATCTCGACAGCACGCCCTGAACTCATATGGCAGATGTGCAGGTGCCCGCCCGTGAGTTCCGCCAGCGCAATATCGCGCGCCACCATCACGTCTTCTGCAGCCGCCGGAATCCCCTGCAAACCGAGCCGCAGGGACACCGCACCTTCGTGCATGCATCCGCCCGCGACCAGGGTCGGGTCCTCTGCGTGGTCGAGGACCGGGATATCAAAGAGCCGCGCACACTCCAGTGCGCGTCGCATCAATTCGGCATCCCGCACAGGCAGGCCGTCGTCGGATACCGCGACGATCCCCTCCTCCACCATGCCCGCGAATTCAGCGAGATGCTCGCCGCCGAGGCCAACGCTGACCGCACCAACTGGCAGCACCCGGGCAAGCCCCGCCTGCTCGGCTCGGTCCAGAATAAATCTTGTCACCGAGGGGCAATCATTCACGGGGCGAGTATTCGCCATACAGGCAACGCTGGTCACCCCGCCCGCAACAGCCGCCAAAGCGCCAGTTTCGATCGTTTCCCGGTATTCATAGCCCGGTTCCCGCAAATGAACGTGCATATCGACCAAGCCGGGCATCACGAATCGACCGGCTGCCTCGATAATCAGAGCATCTTCGCCGCCGGCCCGGGAAGCGTGCAGCCCGGGCTCGATCGCGCGAATCACGCCATCCTCGAGAAGGACGTCTGCCTTCATTATGCGTCGACCTTCAGGGTCGATCACTTCCCCACCAACAATCAGTACGGGTCTGTCGGCCGCTCGCCGAATTCTTGGTTCACTCACTATGTGCCGCCTTTTTCAAAAATTCCTCTGTTTCCGTGAACGACGAATCATCCTCATTGGCCTCGGGACGCCGTCTTCCTACCAGAACGTAAAGCGCTGCCATCCGGACCGCGACGCCGTTCGTCACTTGGTCCATGATCACCGAATATGGGCCATCCGCGACGGTACTGGAAATTTCGACCCCGCGGTTCATTGGCCCCGGATGGAGAATGATCACCTCGGGATCTGCACGCTGGAGCGCCTCGACCGACAGGCAGTAGAGTCGCGAATACTCGTAGAGCGACGAGAAATACTTGCCGTTCATCCGCTCCCGCTGGATGCGGAGCATCATCACGACGTCCGCATCGCGAACGCCCTCTTCCAGATTGTAAAAAAGCTCGGCCCCCATGGCCGCGAACTCTCTGGGCACCAATGTCGGCGGGCCGACAAAGCGCACCTTGGCCCCCAACGTCAGCAGTGCGTGGAGATTCGAGCGCGCAACCCGGCTATGCAGAACATCACCGACAATCGCTACCGTCAGACCAGCAATCGAGCCCTTGCGCTCCCGGATCGTCAGCAGATCCAGCAGGGCCTGCGTGGGGTGCTCGTGGGAACCATCGCCGGCGTTGATAATCGGACAGTCCACATGGCGCGCCAGCAGGTCCGGCGCACCGGAGGCTGGATGGCGCACCACGATCGCATCCGGACGCATCGCGGCTATATTTCGTGCGGTATCGCTCAGCGTCTCGCCCTTGGTCGCCGACGAGGCTTTCTCGTTCAGGTTCACCGTGTCTGCGGACAACCGCTTCGCCGCCAGTTCAAACGATGTCCTTGTGCGCGTGCTCGGCTCGAAGAACAGGTTGATGACCGTCCGCCCCCGGAGTGCGGGTACTTTTTTGATCTCCCGTTCGGAAACTTCCTTGAAGGACTCCGCGGTGTCGAGCAGGAAGGTCAGTTCCTCTGCAGTCAGTCCTTCCAGGCCCAGTAAATGCGGACGTTCAAAAAGCATATGCCTACCGTCCTTCCGTCTTCAGATCGGCAAGCGCGCCCCGATCCCAAATGCGCACCTGATCCTCTGCGCCCGTCTCGGCGAGATGAACCTCTACTTCTTCGGTACGCTGCGTCGGCAAATTCTTGCCGACAAAGTCCGCCCGGATCGGTAATTCCCGGTGGCCTCGATCAATCAGAACGGCCAACTGGATTGCTTGCGGTCGTCCGAAATCCATTACGGCGTCCAGAGCCGCGCGAACGGTCCGACCCGTAAAGAGAACGTCGTCCACCAGCAGCACGGTCCGCCCGGCCACTTCCCAGGGAATCTCGGTCAACTGGACCAGAGCATGGTCGGCGCCGCGGCTGAGGTCGTCCCGGTATAGCGTGATGTCCATCGCTCCGAAGGGAACCTCGACGCCTTCGAGGCGTTCAACTTCACGCTGGAGGCGCTTGGCGAGAAAATCGCCGCGGGAACGAATACCAACAATACCAAGACCGTCGACGCCTTTATTCCGCTCGACAATCTCGTGTGCGATTCTGGTGATCGCTCTCTGTATGGCTGGAGCATCCAGGACCAGTCGGCCCCGCACTCCTTCGTCGTTTATCGTCATCCTCCGACCCTTCCGAACCTCTCCGGATTCACTTAAAAGGCCTCTGCGAGGAATACATCCGGCAATTCCGGATGTAAAGGCCGAGATCTGAAAGCGGGCATTTTTTGCGAGAAATTGTAGCGTCGCTCGATTCGTTGTAGCTACAGACCCCGTCCGGCGAGAAAGGAAAATCATATGGCCATCAAGGAATTCCACCCCCGCTTCATGCCCCTCGGGGTGCTGACCGCGGCACTTCAGGAACTGACCCCCCGAGAAAGACGGGACCCCGACCCGGATCTGGCAATCGAGGAGTGGCTGGAATTCGCAGGTCGCCTCTCGGCAGACTGCATCCAACTGGCGGCAGCCCTGCACCCGTCCGAGGCCGATGTCCCGCCCGAGGCAATGCTCGACCCGGTGGCCAATACCCTCGACCTCCGCGAACCCTTCACCGCCGAGCGTGCGGCCCGAGTGGACCGGGCCGTTGCCGCAACCGGAGTCACGATCGCCGATATCGGGTATTTCGATAATATGTTGCACGAATCACCCCCCGTCCGGGCAAAGAAATCGGCCTTCATGAAGCGATGCATGGATGCGGCTGCCGCCCTCGGTGCTCCGGCTGTATGCGGATTCGTGGGTCGCAATCAGGACCTGTCGATGGATCAAAACCTTCAGGACTTCGAGGAGTCCTTTATCCCCCTGTTGCAGTACGCGAAGGACCGTGAGCTGGAATACCGGGTCGAGCAATGCCCGATGCCCGGTTGGACGACGGGAGACAACTTCTACAACAATATTGCTTATGCGCCGGGGACCTGGATCGCCCTGCACAGGATCTGCGAAAAGCATGGGCTCGGAGATCAGTTCCGCGTTCATTATGATCCGTCGCACGCAGTGCTGATGGGACAGGATACCCGCAGTATTTTTCAATACCTCAAGGACGAAGGCTATGGCTTTCTGATCACGGGATTTCACGTCAAAGGTCAGGTCACCGACTCCCGAGGAATTTCGGCGTGGGGCTACGGCGGCCAGACGGTCGAGCGCGGCGACTGGATCGACGGCAAGCCATCCCCCAACCCGGCCGATCAGGGACATGCCTGGAAAAAGCAGACCAGCACTTGCGAGCACGAACTGCCCGGCACCGCTCGGCATGACCCCCTCGCCTACCTGCAGAACCGCACCGTCGATTGGCTCGACCACCAACTGGCTGCGCGGGAGCTTCTCGATCTCGACATCGAGAACACACCCTTGATCGTCGAGCATGAATACTCTCCGGCGCGCGTGCAGGAAGTCGAAGCACTCGAGCCTATCCTCGCGGGATCGGTCGCCTTCACCCGGCATATCGACGAAGCCGCGGCGTCCATGTACGCGCTGCAGGCCGAGGTGCTTCCCGCGCAAAACATTCCGGTTCAAGGCATTGGCCGAGAACCCTACCGGAGCTGATCCGATGAAGAAGACATCCGCACGAGTCGCCATGATCGGCTATCAATTCATGGGGCGGGCCCACGCCAATGCCTGGCGACAGGCCAAACATTTCGCAAAGCCGGCACTCACGCCCGAATTGAGGGTGGTCTGCGGCCGCGATGCCAAAGCCGCGGAGATCGCAGCGGAGACCCTTGGCTTCGCGGAGTCGGATACCTCATGGCAGAGAGTCATCCAACGCGACGATATCGACATCGTCGACATTTGTACGCCGGGCGATTCGCACGCGGAGATCGCGATTGCCGCGGCAGCCGCAGGCAAGGCGATTCTCTGCGAGAAGCCGCTGACCAATACGGTCACGGAGGCTCTCGCGATGGAGCAAGCCGCCGAAGCTGCCGGCATCGTCCATATGCTCTGCCATAACTACCGCCGCGTACCCGCCGTCGCTCTGGCCAAACGACTGCTCGAGGAGGGCCGCCTCGGACGCATCTTCCATTTCCGGGGAACCTACCTCCAGGACTGGATCATCGACCCCGAGTTCCCTCTGGTCTGGCGGCTCCAGAAGACCCGGGCCGGATCCGGAGCGCTCGGCGATATCGGATCACACTCGCTGGACCTCGCCCGCCACCTTGTCGGCGAGATCCTCGAAGTCAGCGGTCATTTGACGACCTTCGTCGACCAGCGCCCCCTGGAAGACGGATCAGGCACCGGAGCGGTCGATGTCGACGACGCTGCCCTGAGCCTGCTGCGCTTCGAAAATGGTGCCATCGGGACGATGGAGGCATCTCGATTTGCCGCTGGCCGGAAGAACGCCAACAGGTTTGAAATCAATGGCGAGAAGGGCAGCCTCTCGTTTGACCTCGAGCGACTCAACGAGCTGGAATTCTATGAAGAAGCTGGAAGCGAAAGTGGCTTCCGCACCATTCTGGCAACCGACGAGTCCCATCCCTTCGTCGAGGGCTGGTGGCCGCCGGGACATCTCCTGGGGTACGAACACAGCTTCACCAATACCATCCTCGACTTTCTGGCTGCCGTAGCGACAGGCTCGTCGCCATCACCGAACTTCTCCGACGGACGACAAAATCTTCAGGTCCTCGAGGCCATCGAAAGGTCCAGCAACTCGCGCCACTGGGAGCACGTCATCGCGGCATAAAAAAAGGGCGGGCCCGCCAAGGACCCGCCCTCTTTCTTCTCATGCCGATACGAATCAGGCGCTTTCGGCCAACTTGACCTGCGGCTGCGAGTACCCAGCCGGCGCACCCAATTTGATGATCCTTTCACCAAACCGATCTTCCAAGCCGCGGGTTGTGTTTCGAGTATCGACCACCAGACGGGAATTCTCGACCACCCACGAGATGTCGTACTCGGTATGATCGGTCAAGATGACCACGCAATCAGTGAGCCGCAAAGTCTCCTCCGAGAGCTCCACACTGGCCATGGCACCATCTTCGGTCACCATCTCGGCCACATAGGGATCGTGATAGCTGACGGAAGCACCGCGCTCGACGAGTTGATGGATTACCGACAAGGCCGGCGACTCACGCATATCGCTGACGTCCTTTTTATAGGCAACGCCGAGAGCCAGGACCCGAGAGCCCTTTACGGCACGGCCGTGGTGATTCAGTCCATCCGCGACTTTCTCGACGACCAGCGCCGGCATTTTCTGGTTCACTTCGGACGCTAATCCGATGAAGCGTGCGGTGAAATCGTGCGCCTTCAACTTCCACGCAAGGTAATGGGGGTCGATGGGAATACAATGCCCGCCGAGACCCGGCCCCGGGTAGAAAGGCATAAAGCCGAAGGGCTTGGTCGCTGCCGCATCGATCACTTCGTAGGCATCAACACCGAGGGTGTCACACATCGAAGCCAGCTCGTTGACCAGGCCGATATTGACGCTTCGGAAAGTATTTTCCAGCAGCTTCACCATCTCGGCAGTTCGCGCACTGGACACGGGCACCACCGTCTTGATGAACTGCGAATAGAGCAGCACCGCGAGTTCCGTGCAGCGAGGAGTGATCCCGCCAACAACCTTGGGCGTATTACGCGTCCCATGAGTTTTGTTGCCCGGATCGATTCGCTCCGGCGAGAAGGCGAGGAAGAAATCCTTGCCCGACTGGAAAGTTTCGCTTTCCAATTCCGTTCGAATCAATTCGTCTGTCGTTCCAGGATAGGTGGTACTCTCCAGAACGATTAACTGGCCTGACTTCAGATGCTTCTTGATCGAGGAGACCGCCGACAGAATGTAGCTGACGTCGGGATCCTTGGTCTTGGACAGAGGCGTGGGAACACAGATACTGACGGTATCAAGTTCGGCCAGGATGCTTGGATCCGTTGTCGCCGAGATCTTGCCCGCCTTGACCAGAGCCGCGAGTGTTTCGGTTTTGACGTCGCCAATATACGAGCGACCTTCATTAATCTCGGTCACCTTGCGTGGGTCGGAATCGATTCCAACAACCTCGAAACCAGCTTCCGCCATTTCGACAACCAAGGGCAGACCAACGTAGCCGAGGCCGATGACGCCGACACGGGCTTCGTGATTTTTGAGCTTCTCACTCAGGGACATGGGTTTCCTCCGGGAACATGGCCCCTATCAGGGCCGTTTAGATAGAACGTGGAACGAAAATGAGAACCCCCGGGAGCCGGCTGGAAACTCGAAAACAATGCTCGATCGGCTGAAGAGCCGGTTCTACTGCAGAAGGTTTCCGATACGATTGAACCGAACCCAGGTTTCTTCTCCGTCCCAGGACCAATAAATGACGACGGCCTTGCCCTTGATGTTCTCAAAGGGCACGAAGCCCCAGAACCGGGAGTCATAGCTCCGGTCACGATTGTCCCCCAATACAAAGACATTTCCTTCGGGAACCGTTTCCGGTCCCCAATTGTCTCGGGGGACTTTATTCTGTGACTGGTCGAGGTACTGGGCATAAGGCTCATCTCCGTCATCGACCATCTGGCCGTTGCGGAATAGTTTTTTTTCGCGAATCTCAAGCACATCGCCCGGGATGCCCACGACTCTCTTGATGAAGTCCTTGGCGGGGTCCTCCGGGAAGACGAAGACGATGATATCCCCTCTCTCCGGCGCGAAGAAGTCAAAATATCGCTTTCCGACAATTGGGACCCGGATGCCATAAAGCAGCTTGTTGACGAGCAAATGGTCCCCGATCTGCAGTGTCGGCAGCATCGATCCGGAAGGGATTTTGAAGGCCTGAACGAAAAAAGTCCTTATGAAAAGGGCCAAAAGCAACGCCACGATGATGGCCTCGGCCCATTCCCGGACAATGGACTTTCCGGGCGCTGCTTTCTCTCGACTCAAGATTCCACCTTCAAGGCCGCGAGGAAGGCTTCCTGAGGAATTTCGACGTTCCCGACCTGCTTCATTCGTTTTTTGCCCTCCTTCTGCGCCTCGAGCAGCTTTCGCTTGCGTGAAATGTCGCCACCGTAGCACTTCGCCGTGACATTCTTGCGCAGAGCCTTGACCGTTTCCCGTGCAATGACCTTGTTGCCCAGAGAGGCCTGAATGGCAATTTCGAACATTTGCCTCGGAATGAGTTCCTTCATTTTGGACGTCAGTTCGCGACCACGAGCATAGGCTCGGTCACGATGAACAATCAACGACAAGGCGTCCACCACATCGCCGTTGATCCGCACGTCCAGCTTGACCAGCTTGCTTTCGACGAAATCATGCATCTCGTAGTCCAGCGAAGCGTAACCGCGAGAGAGAGTTTTCAGTCGGTCGTAAAAATCAGCCACAACCTCGTTGAGGGGCATTTCGTAGACAAGCAGAGCCCGGTTTTCACCCGCATAGCGGATCTCCTTCTGGGTGCCGCGCTTGTCCTCGCATAACCGTAAAACCGAACCCAGATATTCCGTGGGCAGATGTACGGTCGCCAGAATGACCGGTTCCTCGATTTTCTCGACCTCGGTTGGCTCCGGCAGCTTGGAGGGACTGTCGACGAGAAGTACATTGCCAGCCGTATCCGTGACTCGATAGGCGACCGTAGGAGCGGTGGTGATCAACAAGAGAGAAAATTCTCTCTCGAGGCGCTCCTGGACGATTTCCATATGCAGCAGCCCGAGGAAACCGCAGCGGAAACCGAAACCCAATGCGATCGAGCTCTCGGCCTCATACGAGAACGCAGCGTCGTTCAGCTTCAGCTTTTCCAGAGCGGTGCGCAGTGCCTCGTATTGCTTTCCATCCGTCGGATAAAGGCCGCTGAAGACCATCGGCTTTACTTCCTGGAATCCAGGCAATGCCTCAGTGGAACCCTTTTTGGCCAAGGTCACCGTATCGCCGATACGAGCGTGTTCGATCTCCTTGATCGAGGCCATCAAGATGCCGACTTCGCCCGGGCCCAACTCCGGCACCTCAGTTGCCTGAGGTGCCAGCACGGCGAGTCGGGTCACATCGTATTCCTCTCCGGCCGCCATCAAGCGAATGCGGTCCCCCTTGCGAACAACGCCCTCTTTCACGCGCATCAGCACGACAGCACCGTGGTATGGATCGAACCAGGAATCGAAGATCAGAGCTTGGAGGGGATTCTCCGGGCGACCCGTCGGCGGAGGCACGTGGGCCACCACTTGTTCGAGAATCGACTTGATCCCCGTACCGAGCTTGGCCGAGACCTCGGGAGCATCACTGGCATCCAGCCCGATCATATCCTCGACTTCTGCGCGCACCCGAGGCGGGTCCGCCGATGGCAGATCAATCTTGTTCAGGACCGGAAGAATTTCGAGGTCGTTGTCGAGAGCGAGATAGACGTTCGCGAGGGTCTGGGCCTCCACGCCCTGTGCGGCATCGACGACCAAAATAGCGCCTTCGCAGGCCGACAGGCTCCGCGAAACCTCATAATGGAAGTCCACATGCCCCGGAGTGTCGATGAGGTTGAGGATATACTGCTCACCGTCATCGGCCAGATAGGTCAGACGAACGGCTCGTGCCTTGATCGTGATGCCCCGCTCCCGCTCGAGATCCATGTCATCAAGGAGCTGAGCCTGCATTTCTCTGGAGCTTACCGTACCCGTCTGCTCCAGCAGTCGATCGGCAAGCGTCGACTTGCCATGGTCAATATGAGCGATGATCGAGAAATTCCGAATGCGTTCCGTATTCATGAAGCCGTGGTCCGAGGCTCCAGCCTATCAGACAACGATGCTTCGCGCAGAACCTGCCTCAGTTGCTCGGGGACGGATCAGGGCGCGGCAAAGAGCTCCCGAAAATACTCGATCGTATGCCCAAGCCCCTCGTCCAGGCTGACCTGAGGCTCCCACCCCAATACCTTGCGGGCCTTGGTGATATCCGGTCGGCGAACTTGAGGGTCGTCCTTGGTCCTCTCGTCCGTCGGCACGACATGGTTCAGCGCCGAGACTTCACCGGTCAATCGGCGCACGACTTCCGCGAATTCCAGAATCGTCATCTCGCCGGGATTGCCCAGATTGACGGGATCGACTTCATCGGAGTCCATCAATCGAAGAATGCCCTCGACCAGATCACTCACGTAGCAAAAGCTTCGCGTCCGTGATCCGTCGTCATAGACCGTCAGGTCCTGACCATGGAGCGCCTGGTTGATGAAATTCGTCACGACTCGTCCGTCATCCGGACGCATCCGTGGGCCGTAGGTATTGAAGATACGAAAGATCCGCGTGTCCAGCCCGTGGTAGCGATGATACGCCATGGTCATCGCTTCGGCGAAGCGCTTCGACTCATCATAGACCCCGCGAGGCCCGACCGGGTTCACGTTCCCCCAGTAGTCCTCTGGCTGAGGATGCACGAGCGGGTCGCCATAAACTTCGGACGTCGAGGCCAACATGAAACGCGCGCCCTTTGCTCGCGCCAGCCCCAAGGCCTTGTGGGTTCCGTGCGCGCCGACCTTGAGTGTCGGAATCGGCAACTTCAGATAATCGACGGGACTGGGCAGCGAGGCCAGGTGCAGCACAACATCCAGATGGCCTTCGATATAAATATACTCGGTGACGTTATGGTGGATGAAGCGGAAGTTGGTATTCCCGGCCAGATGCTCGATATTTCGGGTATGCCCCGTGGCGAGGTTATCAATAGCGATCACCTCGTTTCCGTCCGCAAGAAGGCGGTCGGCCAGATGCGAGCCAATAAATCCGGCACCACCGGTAATCAGGATTCGGCGACTCATTTCAGCCCCGGCCCCACCGTCGGTCGACCCATCGAATAATACGTAAAGCCTGCTTCTTCCATACGAGCCGGGTCGTACACGTTCCGACCGTCAAAAACTACCGGATACTTCAAAAGTCCCTTCATGCGTGAAAAATCA
>JAQWJE010000038.1 GCA_029248525.1 Candidatus Binatia bacterium | reverse complement strand
GGTCAGGCCGTTCGAGGTGCATTTCCAACCCGAGACAATACCTACGCCGCTCTGGATCGAGCCTCCGGAAGGAATCCCCAGATTACCGATGTCGCCATCCTGAGCTCGTGCCAGGTTGGCGGCCGGAAACGCCAACCAGAGAAAAGCGACACTTGCTGCCGTGACCAAAGCTGATTTTTTGACCCATCCGAACATGAATTTCTCCATTGATATCCTCACGACAGCGAAAAGCCGCCTCTCGTTCCTAGACTTTCTAGGGTTTTCATCAGTGCTTCAAGTCCGATCTTTGCGGAATTCTCGAATCAGTCGCTGGAAAGGGCTAGAACGACGCTGAGGCCACTGAACGGTCGGGCAACGAAATACTGAAAAACCAATAGTTCTCTTGATGGCGACGGGCAACGAGCGTTCTCGCAAGGAGTTCGGAGATTCCTGTTGCCGCGGACGCTTTCGCGACAGAGCGCACAGCAGATGCCGCCGCGGGGGCCGATATGCGGCAAGGGACGCCACCGCTGGAGAACAAGAAGGCGAGATGACAAATCATGGATAGCTCCTGGAAAATACTGATCGAGAAGCTCGAATCCAGACGAGAGGCCTCACAGGCTCTCGGTGGCGAGGATCGCGTGGCCCGCCTGATCACCGCGCGAGGCAAACTCGATGCACGCGCTCGCCTCGAGAGCCTTTTTGATCCGGAAACCTTTGTCGAGATCGGCGGTCTTGCGGGTGGACTCGATACACCGGCCGATGCTCTTGTCTGCGGATCCGGAACGATTGACGGTCGCGTGGTGCTCGCGGGCGCCGAGGACTTCTCCGTGCAAGGCGGCTCGATCGGCGCCGCCTCCATGGCGAAGCGCCTCCGCATCGCCGATCTCGCCGCACAGGAAAAGCATCCTCTGGTATTTCTGCTCGATGGCGCAGGCCACCGACTCGCCGAAGAAGGCGGTGGCAGGGTCCCCAACGACCTCCTGGCTTTGGCCGACCTCTCGGGCAGGGTTCCCATGGTCTGCCTGGTGCTCGGCGCATCCGCCGGCCACGGTGCATTGACTGCGCCGCTCTCGGATTTCTCGATCATGACACCCGCCTCTGCCATTTTCACCGCAGGCCCACCTCTGGTCGCGGCAGGGACCGGCGAAGTGGTGTCCAAGGAAGAACTCGGTGGCCCACAGGTCGCACTCGAGACCTCCGGCGTCATCCAAAATCTGGCAGAGGACGACGACGATGCCATCCGGATGGCGCGTCAGTACCTGAGCTATTTCCCCACCGACGCCAATGGGGCCCTGCCCTCCCGCTCCGGCGTGGAAACCGAACCTGCTCGGCTGGAGAAATTTCTCGACAAAATCCCCGTGAACGATCGCCGTGGCTATGACATTCGCGGCGTGATCTCGCTGATCGCTGACGGCGACAGTTTTTTTGAAGTCCAACCCGACTTTGGTGCTTCGCTGGTCACCGGACTGGCTTTTGTCGGTGGGACACCGCTGGCCGTGGTCGCGAACAATCCGGCGATACGCGCCGGTGCCATCGATGCCGATGCGGCCATCAAGGGCGCACATTTCATCGAGCACACTGGAGCTTTTGGTCTGCCTTTCCTTTTTCTCGCCGACAACCCGGGCCTCATGGCCGGAACTGCATCCGAGCGAGCGGGGATTCTCCGCTGGGGAGGACGGATGTTCGCCGCGCAACGAAAACTTCAATCGCCCAAGATCCACATCACCATCCGAAAGGCATTCGGTTTCGGAACCACGATCATGGGCCAGAACCCCTTCGACCGGCAGACGACCTGTCTCGCGCTGCCAACAGCCACCCTCGGCGCCATGCCGGCAGCCAGCGGTGGACGATCTGCGGGTCTCGCCGAGGAAGCTCAGGCGGAGGTGGAAGCACGTGAAGCCGCCGGGCCTTGGGCTCTGGTGGAAAGGTTTGGCTACGACGATATCATCGACCCGCGCGAATTACGCAATGCGGTCATCGATGCTCTTCGCCTGGGCAGCAACCGACTGCGCCGCTGAGCCTCTCCCGACCCGCCCCCTGCCGCTAGGGCCGCGGGCGTTGCCATACGCCGATCCGGTCGCCAAAAACGGGACCGAGATAGATTTGATCCCCAACCTCGGCTGCGGAAGCCACCGCGCCGACAATCGAGCCGTCGTGCTGAAAGATCCGGCGTACGGTCAGCGTATCGGGATCGATTTCCCAGATGGACCAGGGCGCTCGACAGGTTCCTGCTGTGACACAACCGAGAAACGCCGAGACCGAATCGTGAGAGGCGACCAGAAGGTTACCGCGGCGGGTCCAGGAGAGGTTATCGAGTGCTCCGTCGATCGCGACCTCGACGCGGGCGCCGCCGTCAGCGCGTCGCAAACGAACCAACTGTCGTCCGCCGGTCTCAACAAAGAACAAATTCCGCCCGTCGGGACTCACGGCAACACCATTCGGGGCACTGGCCTCGGTGCCCGGCAGGTGTCGCCAACCTGCGTCCGGAACCCATCCAAGAATGTCTCCCGTCGGCAAACCAAAACCGACGCGGAGATTCGCCCAAAGCGAATCCATGGAGGACATATAGTTGGAGACGATCACCTCGCCATCACTCGCGACCGTCAGGTCATTTCCCGAAGTGCCCGCCGGAAGCTCGATGCAACCTTGCCAGGAAGCGCGGGTCGTACCCGCGCTTCCTCCAAGCGAGAAGATCTCTACCGACTCACGCCCCCCGTGGTTCACCACGTACAATCGACCGTCGGTCGTGGCATGAATCCCATGTGGCGCGAAAATTTCAGCCTTCGGCGGCTGACAATCCGGCGCGCCAACGCCCTCGCGCCGATCGAACTCCCCTGCCCGACCCGTCGGCCAGAGGCGACGCGGGGCCTTCCCTTCGGGGGCGTAGAGTGCCAGAGCACCCGGCGTCCCGGGGCGTGCCATCTCGCTGACGATCAATGCCGCGTTTTCGCGAGACCAACTGACGTCCTCGGGATTGGAAAAACCACAAATCGTCCCCAGAGGCACACCCGCCTCACAGGGGCCACGAGGTGTTTGCGAACAACCCACCGCCCCGGCCATAAGCAAGAAGGCGCCAAGAACAACCGTCTTGGCTCGTAGTCGTCGCATTCGAGGTTTGATCATGCGCTCCGGGCCTGCAGCAGGTCGCGCAGGTCGCGTTTCAGAATCTTGCCGGAAGCGTTTCTTGGAAGCGGTTCCGAGGCGATATGGACGTGCGCCGGGATCTTGAAACTGGCAAGGGTCTTGCCGAGAAAGGTGCGCAAGGCGTCGGTATCCAATTCCTGACCCTCCCGCGGGTAGATTGCCACAGCGACTTCCTCGCCAAGGCGCTCGTGCGGCAGGCCAAAGACCGCCGCCTCATAAACCGCCGGAAATTCATAGATCGCAGCCTCCACTTCCGCGCAGTAGATATTTTCGCCGCCACGCAAGACCATATCCTTGGCCCGGTCTTGCACGTAGACGAATCCCTCTTCGTCGATCTGCCCGATGTCGCCGCTGCGCAGCCACCCGTCCACGATCGTTTCCGCCGTTGCCTCCGGCTTGTTCCAATAGCCCCGAATCAAGTTGGGCCCACGGAAGCAAAGCTCGCCGACCTCACCGACGCCCAACTTGTTGCCGTCTGCGTCCATGGCCGCCATTTCGACGATGGGCACCGTGCGTCCCGCGCTCGTCGGCTTGCGCAAATAATCGTCGCCGCTATTTTGCGGCCCGTAGGCATTGGTCTCGGTCATACCATAGCCAATCCCGGGACGACCCTTTTTGAAGGAGCCATCGATTCTCTTCACCAGCTCCGGCGGAGCCGGTGCGCCGCCGCCGCCCACATTGGTCAAACTCGAGGTGTCATAATCATCGAATTTATCGCACTCGAGAAGGTCCCAGCTCTGGGTGGGGACACCGATGAAATGCGTCACCTTCTCCCGCTCGATCAACTGCAGCGCTCGCTCGGGTTCCCATTTATAAGTCATGACCAAACGAGAACCACCGAGCCAACAACTCAGCATGACCGCGACACAGCCCGTCACATGGAAAAGCGGCACAATCAAAATGAAACAGGACGGAGCCGGAAGAGTGCTTTCCGGTGCCGGTGAATCCGATGGCCGCGCCCTGCGCGCAGCCGTGGCCGTCGCGCCGCAGGCAAAAGCCATCAAACCGCTGAGGACAGCTCGCTGCGTCGACACCGCGCCCTTGGGGTAGCCGGTTGTCCCCGATGTATAGAGGATCGTCGCGTCGTCGTCGGGGAGGATCTCCACTTGAGGGAGCGGTTGCCCGAGCTCGATGACATCCGTCAATCGGTCAAACCCCGGAGATGGAGTTTCGCAACGAACCACGATCCCCTTCACGCCCAGAGAACCGATCACCGTTTCGGCGCGCCGCATCCGCTCCTCATCACAGATCAGCACCGAGCTTCCCGAATCGGACAGTCCATATTGCAACTCGTCCGTGGTCCACCATGCGTTCACCAAAACCGCGATCGCACCAATCGAGGTGATCCCGGCGAATGCAGTTATCCATTCCGGAAAGTTCCGCATTCCGATGGCCACGCGATCGCCTTTTTTCACTCCGTACTTCTCGACCAACAAGGCACCGAACGCATCGACGTGCTCCATGGTGCGCGCGAAACTCCAGCGCTCATCTTCATAGACCAGAAAGTCGTCGTCGCCGCGCAGACGCGCGACATCAAACAGCCCCCTCAGGTTCGGTGGGGTGTTCTTGAACCATCGATAATCCTGGCCCCGAATTTTGATATCCTCGATTTCGAAGAGGGTTCCGGGGGCCGTAGCTTGAGCGATAGATTCATCGTACGAAAGCGACATTTTCAATCCTTTTTTCGGGGCTCCAATGGTGGAACAGCAAACCGTAAAACATCATCGATTCCGGGTTGGGCCAGACCGCCACCCCCATCCAGAACGAGATTTTGTCCATTCAGATAGCTCGACTCATCGGACGCAAGAAATACGAACAGGCTCGCCACGTCAGACGCGGTTCCCGCGCGGTCGGCCGGGTTGGCGTCCAGAAAGGGTTCGAGGAGTTGCGGCGCGGAGAAAAGTGTTTCCGACATCGGGGTTCGAATCACCCCGGGGGAGACGCAATTCGCGCGAATTCGAGGGCCGTATTCCTGCGCAATATTGCTGGTAAGCGCAACCAGACCCGCCTTGGCCGCCGCATAGGGGGCCTCACCGCGTGTCGGCCGAACCGCACTCCCGGAGGCATTGTTGATCACCACACCACCATCGCCCGCCAACATCAGGGGCAGAGCGGGACGAAGCACGTAGAAAACAGCATTCAGATTCACTGCGACCAGTTGATCCCATTCCGACACGGAATATTCGTGCAATCGACGAACAGACCCCACCCCGGCGTTATTGACCAACACGTCAATACCGCCTAGCGCCTCGTGGATCGCCCTGACGGCGCCCTCGGCAGCGACGGCATCCGTCAGGTCGGCTTCCTGCGACGGCGCCTCCAGCGCGCTGCCGACGGAGGCTACAGCGGGGCCCTCGCGGTCAATCAAACCCACCTGAGCCCCCTCGGATGTGAAGCGTTCCGCGGTCTCCCGACCGATCCCGGACGCTCCACCGGTGATCAGGACTTTTTTACCCTCAAGTCGCCCAACGCCCATAGGCTTTCTTAACTTGTTTTCGCCGCCGGTCTCAATCCCGCGGGCCCTTGGTCTCTTACGCCGGGCCCGATCGATCCGTCAGAATCTTCCACAATCCGCCGTTCTCCGTAGCAAGACCAAAGCGGCCCAATCGTTCTGCCCAAAAAGCGGCACTGCCGCATTCGGCCCGCCATGCCCACAACCGGCGCGTGAAGAACTGTAGCCGATGTTCGTGCGTGAAGCCGATCGCGCCCAAAACCTGGTGCGCAATTCGAGGGCCGAACTCCGCGGCCTCGCCCACCACTACTTTGGCCACAGCGATCTCGAAGCTGGGATCCTCGGGCGAACCAAACTTTGCCGCCGGCAACCCCCTTTGATCCAGCGCACGCGCCGCATCGGCCGCCGCAACCCCTGCGGCCGCGACCTGCCCGGCAAGGACCGCGAGTTGCTGCTGGACGGCCTGAAACTTGCCGATCTTGCGACCGAATTGTTCCCGCTCGCGAGCATAAGCGACCGAAAGCGCGAGGATCGTCTCGAGTGCGCCAGCCATTTGCGAGGTCCGCGCTGCCGCCAGCAAAGTGGTAAGAACATCTTCGGGAAGATCGACGACCTTGTTCTCGATCGCTGACTGCGGATCGACCAGGAGGACGTCGCGCGGTTCTCCAGCGACATTTTCGCCCGAGCCATGCGGTGCTCCCGTACAAGCGTGCAGCCGAAGTTCCAAGCCATCCCCCCCGCCACCGACGACGAGAAGATGGTCGAGGTCACGTCCGAAGGGGGCGTCGCAGGCCCAAAGTCCCGGATCCTCGGCCGGCCGGCAGGCAAGACCAACCCCGACCGACCCAGGCGGCAGAGAAATCCCCGCGGCGGACGCGAGCTGCGCGGCAACAACTTCCTCGGCCAGAGGCATCGGCGCCGCATGACGACCTCCGGCTCGGAGCACGATTTCACTCGCCTGCCACCCCTCACCCGCGTCAACACTCTCGCCGGGGCGCGACAGGCCGAGCGCTCGGGCCGCAGCCCAGAGGGTGTGATCCAGCCCGGACTCCTCGAAGGCGAGAATTGCCTCCTGGTCGACCTTCGCGCTGAAAAAGCGCTCTGCAGCCTCCGCCAGCATCGGGTGATTGTCACTCATCGTAGCCCCAATCCACGAGCGATAATCCCTCGTAAAATTTCACGGGTACCGCCCCGCAAGGAGAACGAAGGAGCATTCATCACCAGATGGGCGAGCATCTTCTGGTATACCTTCGCCTCCGGGTCCCTGCTCGGCGGCAGCGGCAGAAGTTCCTGTGCGATCCCCGGTTGATCCTGCTCGAAGACCGCACCCACATCCTTGACCACGGCCGCTTCGAGTTCAGGATTCTCGCCGGCGGCCAGCAAGCTGGCCACCGAGGTCGACATGGTCCGCATGGTGGACAGCCAGGCGATTTGCCGACCCATGGCTACCGTGGCCCGCACATCGGGGGCAGGCCCCAATTCTCGAGCCAATTCTTCCATCAGCGGATGACAAGACAGATATCGCTCGGAGCCCGCTCGCTCATAGGCCAGCTCGGCCATCGCCTGCGGCCACCCTTTGCCCTCTTCTCCGATCAGCGCATCCGGCGGCAATTCGACATCGGTGAAATGAACTTCGCAAAAATGCTCACTGCCGGAAAGGTCACGAATCGGTCGGACCTCGATCCCGGGGGTATCCATTGGAATCAGAAATTGGGAGAGACCCGCCTGCCGCTCCGCTTCGGTACCCGAGCGAAACAAACCCACCATGAAATGAGCTGTCGCCGCACCGCTCGTCCATAACTTCGTGCCCTCCAGACGCCAACCATCAGAGGTTCTCTCGGCGCGCGAGCGCACGCTGGCAAGATCCGACCCGGAGTCCGGTTCGCTCATGCCGATACAGAAATAGGTCTCACCCCGGCAGATACCCGGCAAAATCCGCTTCTTCTGCTCCTCGGTGCCAAAGCGCAGCAGCAAGGGACCGCTTTGCCGATCGGCCATCCAATGGGCGGCCACCGGCGCGCCTGCGGCCAACATCTCCTCGAGGACGACAAATCGCTCGAGGAAACTTTTCTCCTGACCGCCGTATGCTCGAGGCCAGGTCATCCCGATCCAGCCCCGCTCCCCCACCTTGCGGGTAAAGGCATGGTCGACACCAAACCAGGTGCGAGCTCGGCCCTCAGGGGGAAAGTCCTTCAGGTTCGTCGCAAGAAATTCTCTAACCTCGCCCCGCAAGGCTTCGGCCTCCGGCGGGAGGGTGCGCAGATCGAATCGAAAAGTCGGCATGGCTGGCTCAAATTCTAGCACGGCTGCGCGGATGCGAAATCCGGCTTCCCTTGTTAGGTTTTTCGTCCGCGGCATCAGAGCCGCCAGTCAGCACCGAAAGAACCGGAGGAACCATGGCCGTTCACAACATCCAGCAACTCGTTGATGCTCAGGTAGGGCTCTGGGAAAAAGAGCGCCTTGCCGCCAAGGGCAAGCAGGAAGGACCGACGGTATCGATCCATCGCCTGCCCAGCTCGGGAGCCACCGTAATCGGGAAAAAAGTCTCGGAACTCCTTGGTTTCGGCTTTTTCGACAAGGAAATCGTTGAGGAAATCGCGAAAGAAGAAAATATCCGCGAGAGCCTGGTCGCGAATCTCGATGAGCATTTCCGAACGGCTATCGAGCGTCATATTCTCGACGGTTTCAGCTCGAAATCCTTTAATGAAAGTGACTATCTCAAGGATCTCGTCAACGTTGTCAGCCACATCGGACATCGAGGAAACGCGGTCATCGTCGGTCGCGGTTCGGCCTTCATTCTGCCCAAGGAGACCACGCTTCGGGTGCTTTTGTCCGCACCACTGGCCGACCGTGTCGACTGGCACGCAAAAAAGACCGGAATCGATGCGGCCGACGTCCAGAAGATCCTCGAAATGGAAGAAAAAAGCCGGCTCGAATTCCTGAAACAGGACTTCGGGATCGACCAGATCCGGCCGCAGGACTTCGATATCTGCATCGATACGGCCACCTTTGGCATCGACGGCACAGCTGACCTGATCGCCACGGCCGCCCGAAAACGTTTCGACAGAGGCTAGGCGCCGGCCAATGAACAAAAAAACCCGTCAGGCTTGGTGCCTGACGGGTTTTTTTTCGTCCGAAACGAGGACTCAGCGACGCGTGAAGCGGCCCTGATCGATTACGGTGTCCCCGTTCTGATTCCTGGTCTGGAAAAGGAACCGATCGCCGTCTTCCCACATGGCGATGGTCAGAGCGTCCCCCGGCAGCACGGGCTTGGAGAATCGGCCATACATCGAGCCAAACTTGGAGGGATCGCCTCCACACAGAGCATGGAGCAGGGCCCGTCCGGAGAACCCGTAGGTACATAGGCCGTGCAGAATCGGCTTGTCGAAGCCTCCCATCGCTGCAAACGAAGGGTCGGAATGCAGCGGGTTGCGATCGCCCGAGAGACGGTAGGTCAGCGCCTGATCCTCACGAGTCGTGTAGGTGACTTCGTGATCAGCCTTCCTCTCCGGAAAGACGACCTTCTCCGAGCCGCCTCGCTCGCCGCCGAAACCGCCTTCGCCCCGGATAAACAGGGACATGAAAACCTTGAGCAATGGCTTGCCGGTCGCAACGTTGATGGACTCGGACTCGAGCTCCACAACAGCGCCCTTGCCCTCGCCCTTGTCCCACATCGCCTTGACTCGGCCTGTGCTCTCGATCTCTCCCTCGGGCGGAATTTCATCGAAGAGCTCGATGCCTTCCTCGCCGTGCACGAGCATGGCCGGATTGAACTTCCCGATCTTGTTCATGGGGGCACCGCCACCGCCCAGGATCACAGCCTGCGTCGGCAGAACCCTCTGCGGAACGTCTTTGGTATTTTCCGTGGTAAAGGCAAGCTCGGAAGTTCCGGCCCCCACCCCTACCGCGTAGAGCAGCGAATCCTTGGAAGTCCAGCTACGTCGTTGCGTTTCACCGGTTTGGCCTACGGCATTCGGATCAAGAGCCATCGAAAATTCTCCTTTTCATGATGATGGATGCAGCCCACAACACGAACGCGCGGACATGCACTTCAATTCCATATCGAAATCCAAACCGCCAGTCCCGCCCCCAGCCGGCGCCCCCTGAGCTTCATACCTTCCGGGCCGAATGGATCTGGTTTCACAAAAAAAAAGAGCGCGGGATGAACCGCGCTCTTTTCCAAAATCCGAGGGGATTGGATTTTGATCAGAAAAGGACAGGCCCGTCGACAAACGCACCCAGTGTGGAAGGAACGTCTCCGCAGGAACCGTCGGCAGCTCCGTTATCGTGCAGGTCGCAATCGATCGCGAGGTCGTAGCCGCCGTTGATAATTTCGCAGGCCGCGCAGCTCGCCTTGGTCTGAATACATGACGCATAGGCTGCGGGTGTAGCTTCCGAAGCACAATCACCGCCGACGACTGTTGCCCAGTCCACGGATTTCTCGGTGCACTTCTTGCCGATCTGGTCGACCAGCTTGGTGGTATCCTTATCGGACCTCTCGATGAGTTTCGCATCGCTGCTGCAGGCTGCAAGTTCTGTCGCGTCGCTGATGGGAGCCGTGCGAGAACGCAGGCCTCGAGTCATGCAGGACTTGAAGGATTTCACTTCCGAGGCAACGATCTTGTTCGCCGATTTTTCGATTGTGGCCTGACAAAGAGCCTGGCTACGATTCGCGCGATCGCTGGAATCGACGATCACGCTTTCAGGGTCATCCCCGTAGACCGCAGCAATGAAAGCCACCTGAGGGGGCTGCGCTGCTGCGACCATCGCGGCTCCGGTCGGCACGTAGCCAAAGTCCGGCACGGCGGCACCAATGCATTTCCCGCGGTCGGGATCGGTCTGGGCCTCGGTGATCTTGTCGGACAACTTTTGCATCTGCCCGCCGCTGTCAGCGACCAGACAATCCGCGACGGATGTGTCGAGCTTGCCCTTGCCCTCGGTCTTGACGCAGGTCTGATTGGCGCGAATCTGCGTCGTGTCGATCCGGGTGACATAGCCGCCCATCGAACTCAGACACTTCTGCTGGTCCTTGCTCTGCGGGGCCGCCTCGGCCTGAGGAACCCAGATCAATGAGGAGGCCAGGATAAAAGCCCCGAATGTCTGGTAGAAACCATTGCCAAATATCTTCATGATAGATCCCCCCGCCTGCTGCAGCGGTCTTTCATCGATTTTCGTTTCAGTGATCTTCAATGCTTGAAGCCTTTTTCAAATTTTCCCGGGAAGTCTGTTTGGACTAACGGACCCAACGCGGAAAACTTTTAGGATACGCAGTTGCTACCATGATAAACGAAAGGCTGAATAGTTGGGGAAAACCCCTACATCAACGTTTTCCTCAATTTTTTCTGAAATCCGTTGCAATGGGCGAAACAGTCACCCAATAAATTCCGCTCGGGTCTCATCATCAAGCTCAGAAAATCTCCATCTGGAAGCCAATTCTAGGCCGAATTCCCGGAGTCGGGACACCCACCTGCTCTTGATAAGGCTGGTCGAGAAGGTTGTCGATCGCCAAATATCCCTCGAGCCAGCTCAGCAATTGCCAGGAAAACGCCAGATCAAGCCGCTGGTAGCCAGCCAGCGTGACAACTCCGGTCGGCACTGATTCTGCACGCAACGGGCCTACAAAAAGTGCCTGAAGCCGGACCTCGAGCGGCGGGACGGGCTGCCAGAGAACCCCGAGGCCACCACGCCAACGAGGACGATTCAGGAGTTGGACCCCCGCCCCCTGTTCCCGCACATCATTCCACGTTGCATGACCGGTGATGGACAATGTCTCCGAGGGCGACAAGAGCACCTGTCCTTCCACGCCCTCGGAATTCACACGGGATAAATTCTGTAATTGAAAGGTATCCGAGTTGAAATCGATCAGGTTTCGAACGCCGATCGTGAAGTATGTCAAAGATAGTTGCAGACGATCCTGCCAAAGCGTGTACCCAACTCCGGCATCCCAGCCCTGACTGGTTTCCGGCACCAGATCCGTATTCCCCACCAGCGGGTTCCCCAACGCGTAGAAACTCGGGAGTTTGAAACCCTCGCTCCAGCTGGCGTTCACCGAGAGTCCGGTCTCGGCCACGGCCCAGGATCCCCCAACGCGTGACGACGAGCGGGAATCGAAATCATCGGGGATATCGACGCGCACGCCTGCCTGCAGGACCAGTCCGAAATCGGAGGCCCAGTGGCCCTCGACAAAAGGTGCCCCGACAAATCTGCGTTCCCGAAAGTCGATCGTACCCGGCAGAATCGCCCCGAAAAACTCGAGATCACCCGAGGAGGAACCGTCCTCCCAGACCCCGTCCCCCCCGGTCGTGAGGGTCAGACCCTCGAGGGGCTCCCAAGTCGCACTCCCGGTCAGCGAGGTGCGCCCGAAGCGAGTTCGCGTGCCGGGCTCACCAGGCACATCGAAAGGAACCCCCGGCGACGTCAGGTATTCTTTTCGCTGGGTGGTCGTCACCCAGAAGGATAGATTGAAATCCTCGGTGAGGGGTTGCTCGAGAGTCGCGCCAAAATCGAGTTCCTCCACTTTGCGGGACTCGAATTGACCGACCAGCTCGGCGTATTGCGGGCCGCCGCTGAAGACCGGATAGGCCTGCGATCGCGAATCTCCGTAACGCAGCGTCGCGCGGACCTCGCCAGCCCGAGGAAGCTCGACCCCGCCGCCGACGACCACACTCCCGCCCCGATACCCTCCGAGCTCCTTGGGCACCCCCTCCTCGACATAGGAGCCCGCGATGGCCAGGTCGACAGGCCCTCGATTGCCTCGCACACTGGCCATCAGGCGATGGTAACCCCAGCGCCCCCCGGAGATATCAAAGCGAGCCTCATCCGGGCCCTTGCCGCCGCGGGTCCGAATATTGATCGCGCCCGCCATCGCCGCCGAGCCGTGTACGGCCGAAACCGGGCCTCGCACGACTTCGATCTGCTCGAGGTTCAGCACGTCGAGGGTCGATAGATCAAAGGAACCGCCGCGTGCATTGGTCGGGTCGTTCACCACGATGCCATCGATCAGGACCAGTGTGTGGTTGGGATCCAAACCACGCATATAGATCGAAGCGAGACTGCCTCGCGTGCCGGCCTGCTCGATATGCAAACCCGGGAGCTGACGCAGGAGCTCCACAACGCCGTCCGCTCGCGAAGCCTCGATCTCCGCGCGGGTGAGGACGTCAACGCTGCCCGGCATGAGCTCGAGAGGCTGAGGCGATTTCGAGCCCGTAACAACCAGCACCTCAATCGCGTCGGAACTCTCGACCGCCGGGCTCGCCTCTTCCGCTATCTCCCCCGACGCGACTGCCGGGGGCGCACTCGAGGGGTCAGCTTCGAGGGATTTCGCCCCCGACGAATCGACGCTCATCAGGACGAGAACCAAAACCATGCCCGGCACGGCGCCGCCAAACTCAAGTTTCCTCACAACCGGCATCTCCAAGTTCCCGACCTCGAAGTCTCAGTCTTCCAACCGGCGCACCAGTTGCGCAACTGCGGTGTTTTCCGGATCGAGAGCAAGCAACTGCCTGGCGTATGAGCGCGCAGAAGCGCGATCGTTCTGCTCCAGACTCAAAGACAGGGCCAGCGGCAGGAGCATCGGATCGACAGGATGGCGCAAGAGCGCCCCCTGCAAGACGGCGCGCGCCGCAGATCCATCCCCGGAAGAATGCAAGGCAACCGCATATACGTACGCATATCGGGCATTTTCCGGCGCTCCGATCGACGCTTCGCGCAGTTCGTTCAAGGCCGACGCCGGGTCGCCCTGCCGCACCAGCGACAAACCGAGAGCGTGACGAAGGTCTGGATGCCCCGGTGCCTTTGCCAACCCAACGCGCAGAACTTTGGCCGCCTCGAGTTCCTTCTGCTCGAGGCGAAGGGTATCTGCCAGGTTCACATAACCAGGGATGAAATCAGGCCCGGTGCGAATCGACTGCTCGTAGTGAGCGCGCGCTGCCGGTAAATTTCCCTGCCGTGCCTCCAGCATTCCCAGATTCAGGTGGGACTGCGGCCAGTCGGCCTCAGCCAACTGTGCCTCACGGTAGGAAGCTTTTGCCGCCTGCAACGCTTGCCGATCGGGAGCCGAAAGATTCGCCGCAGGCATATCGGCAAGCGCGCGCCCCGCCTCGATCCGCACCGCAAGTCGAGGATCGGAGAGCAGCGGCACACCGATGGCGAACCTGTCTGCCTCCGGCAGACTCTGCAGCGCCGAGGCCACGCCCAGCCGGACCAGCGGGTCGGCATCCCGGGCAGCCTGCCGAAGCCCCCGTCGGGCTTCCGGACCGGGATGGCGACCCAAGAGCAGCGCTGCGGTACCGCGGGCGATACCGCTCTCCGAAGGTTGCCCCAATACCTGAGCCAGCAGCCCCGCCGCCCGCGGATCTCCGGCATATGACGCCGCAAAAGCGCGGGGGAACTTCTTGCCGGGCTTGGGATTTTTCCCTCTTTTCGAGAGCGCGGCATCCGCCCATCGCGCATCGCGATCCGCATGACAATCAAGACATACCAGCGATGTGCCCAGTTCATGCGCCAGACCAGGCCGGGGCACTCGGAAACCATGGTCCCGACGCCCATCCACACGCATATAGGTTCGCTCCGGCATATGGCAGGAAACACATTGCGCACCAGGCGAGTCCTGGGGGTGGAAATGATGTGCCGGCGCATCAAAAACAGCCTCATTATGACAGTTGATGCAAAGCCCGTTCCCCTCGGCGCGCAACTTCAGGCTGTGCGGCTCGTGGCAATCGCTGCAGGTGACACCCGCAGCAAACATCTTGCTCTGCAAAAACGATCCGTAGACATAGACCTCGTCAAGGATCTGGCCATCGAGTTGATAGAGGCCGGCCTCGAGGAACGTCGGACGGTAGGCGTCAAGAAAACTTCCATGGCCGGCAATCGGATCGCCAATCAGAGAGCGCCGCGCGTGACAGGGCCCGCAGACCTCAATCTCGGACACGCCGCCGGTCGCCGCCTCTGCCGCAGCTATCTTTTGTGGCCCGCCCTCCTCGGGAACCCAGGTACCCCGACCGATCAGCCGCAGCGTGAGGCCGGTCGGGTCTCCGTCTTCGGCGCGACGGATATGCTCGGCGCCGGGGCCATGACAGGCCTCACAACCCACATCGACATCGCTATAAGTCGTGGCGTAGCGATCGGCATCCACCTGATAACTCTTGCGAAGTGCTGTCGAGTGACAGTCCGCGCACATCTGGTTCCACCGGAAAGCATTACCCTCCCAATGCATAAGATCGCCCGGGGGGACCTCCCCGTCGGTCTGAAGGCTGATCCAACGCTGTCCGCCTTCATTTTGCGGGCGACTGTCCCAGGCAAGCGTCAGCGCCTGCAAACGGCCCTTGCCGGTGCTCACCAGATACTGCTGGAGGGGATCTACACCGAATGCGTGCAAAACCTCGACGGTCCGACGCGTGCCGTCGGCCTCCGAGATTTCCACCCGGTAAGCATTACCTTCGCGGAAGAATCGAGCCTCAACCTCGCCAAAACGCCTGCGAACGTTCGAGAAATCACCCAGAATCGCGCCGGGCTCGGTCACCGGCATCATCGCCCGGTCGTGGTCCGAGCCACGCCAGGCCGCAAACGAGCCCTGGTGACACGGGCGACAGCTTTCCGAACCTGCGTAGCCCGTCTCGGCTGCGCCCGCTCGAAAACCGCCCATCAGGCTGAAAAGCACCGCCAACAGAGCGATTTGCGTATCTCGCAAGGGCATCCCCGATAGCCTGCCACGAAGGCACGTCCGGCGCAGCTTCTTTTCATATTCGCTAAACAAGTTGGTCGTTGTTGACGTTAACTCGCTTGACAAGCAAGGCCGAGCCTCACAGAGTTGTGGCTTATCTACCAATTTCTACGGCCCTCGCGAGCAGGGCCCTTCGGAGGAATTCATGCAAGCCAAGTTCAGCATCACGACAGCCATTGCTGTCGTATCTCTTTTCACCCTCGCCGCGTGTGGCGCCACACCTCAAGACGTTCGACAGTTGGAAGAACGCGTCGAAGAGGTCGCCGAGCAGCAGAAGGAAGTTCTTGTAGCGATCGCAGCTCTTGCGAAAGGCCAAAAGGACATCCTTGCCAAAGCCGCAGCACCCGCCGCCCGGCCGGGTCGACCCAAAGAAGATCCGAACAAGGTTTACGAGATTCCGGTGGGCAACTCGTACTCGAAAGGTCCGGAGGACGCGAAGGTCACAATTGTCGAGTTCTCGGATTTCCAATGTCCCTTCTGCGCCCGTGCGACAGGCTTGATGGACCAACTGGTCGAGGCCTACCCGAACGACGTTCGGCTCGTCTACAAGAACTTCCCGCTGGGCTTCCACAAGCAGGCGATGCCGGCGGCACTCGCTTCGATCGCAGCGGGCAAGCAGGGCAAGTTCTGGGAAATGCACGATATCATCTTTGAGAACTACAAGACGCTCGCCGATGACCAGTATCCGAAGTACGCCGAAACCATCGGTATCGATGTCGAACAGTTCAAGACGGATATGGCCGCGAAATCCACTCAGGATCAGGTCAATACCGAAATGCGGGAAGCATCTGCGGCCGGCGTTCGCGGAACGCCGACCTTTTTCATCAATGGCAAAAAGCCTCAGGGTCGATCCTTTGAAATCTACAAAGGCATCATCGACACGGAGATCAAGAAGGCCTCCTGAGCGATCCGCCAACTTCGGAGGATCCAGAAAGACAGGGGCAGCGGAGCATCACTCCGCTGCCCTTTTTCTTTTTCGGGCACTCCCTTTGCCAACGTGGTTCGCAAGCCAACCTCGACGGAGTCCAAAATGTTGCGCAATGCCCATCTCGTCTTTCTCGCTCTTGTTCTGGCGTGCCCCGCATCGGCGGCAGAGACCGCCGATCGAATCCTCTCGCAAGGCAATGTGATCACCGTCGACCCCCAGAAACCCCGAGCCGAGGCGATCGCAATTCGCGACGGGAAGATTCTTGCCGTCGGCACCAACGAAGAGATTCTCGCGCTGAGCGGTCCGACCACAGTGGTAGAGGTTCTGGATGGCAAAACCGTCCTGCCCGGTTTCATCGACGCCCACGGCCACTTCAGCATGCAGGCGCAGATGACTTTCATGCGCAATATTGCTTCCGCACCGGTCGGTGCGGTGCGCAATATTCCCGATCTGCAACGCGAGATGCGCGCGCAGGTCGAGTCCCCGATGACCAAGGCGACCGGTTGGGTGATCGGCTTTGGCTACGACGACTCACTGCTCGCAGAGAACAGACATCCAACGCGCGAGGAACTCGACGCCGTTTCCCGGGAACGGCCCGTGGTCGCCCTGCATGTTTCGCTGCATCTCGCCGCCGCCAACAGCAAGGCTCTGGAACTCGCGGGGATCACAGCGGATACCGAAGATCCAGCAGGAGGCATCATTCGACGTAAACCAGGCTCCCGCGAGCCCGACGGCGTCCTCGAAGAGTCAGCCATTCGTCTCCTCCTCGAAAAATTACCAACTGCGGATGGCCCGCAGGCACTCCTGCCGTTGATCGCGGTCCAGCAAACCTATGCGCGTCATGGAATCACGACCGCGCAGGACGGAGCGACCGATCCAGCCGGCCTGCGAACCCTGCAGCAAGCGGCCAAAGCCGGAATGCTCAAGATCGATGTCGTCGCTTTCCCCCTTTGGGAAACCGCTGTCGACTCGATTGGCGACCAACCCGTGGGCACCTATCAAAACGGCCTGAAGATCGGAGGCGTCAAAATGATTCTCGATGGATCACCTCAGGGGAAAACTGCCTTTCTGACAAAACCCTACGAAGTCGCTCCTCCCGGATTGGACCCGGAATATCGGGGCTACCCCGCCATGCCTGATAACGACGTCGCCGAGTATGTGGCTGTCTTCGCTGAAAAGGGTTGGCCGCTTCTCGCCCACGCCAATGGAGATGCGGCTGCAGATCAGTTGCTGGCTGCCGTCGCCGCGGTCGCCGAGACCCGACCGGAAAAAGATCATCGAACGGTGATGATCCACGCGCAAACTGTGCGCGAAGACCAACTCGACCAAATGGTGGAACTTGGCATGATTCCCTCCTTCTTCGTCGCGCATACCTTCTTCTGGGGGGACTGGCATCGCGACTCGGTTCTGGGCGACGAACGCGCCCGAAAGATCAGCCCGGCGAACACCGCAGGCAAAAAAGGCCTCCGCTATACCTTCCATAACGACAGCCCTGTGGTGCCCCCCGACATGATGCGACTGATCTGGACCGGGGTGAATCGAAAAACCCGCAGCGGCCAGACCTTGGGATGGCAGGAGCGCGTCACGCCGATGGAGGCAATCGAAGCGGTCACCATCGACGCCGCCCGTCAACATTTCGATGAGGCAACCCGAGGATCCATCGAACCAGGCAAATTAGCTGATCTTGTCGTTCTCGATCAGGACCCGCTCACGGCCCCGGTAGACTCGCTGGCCTCGATCGCCGTCACGGAAACGATCAAAAAAGGGATAACCATCTATCCCGCAACGCCCCGAACACCCTGACCGCGCGAATATCGGCTTCCGACCCGCAGGGGTCCATCGGCTTCAATCGTTGGCGAACCTCACCACTTGCGCGATATCGCCGGTGCCCCAACTTCCCCCGATGGTTTCATCCAGATTCGCGACGGGCAGCACCAGCCGGACCCCACTGGCATTCCCCCAGGCTTCGCAGGAGAAATTGCTTCCCGTCAAAGCCACTTGATAGGGATTTTGTGACGAGCAGCTGGTGCCAAAAAGGCTGCCACTGCAGCGGCGACGATTCTCGATCCTGCTGCTGGCACGACCCGTCACCATAGCGAGACTCTCGGGCTCGATGCTTGCCCACGCAGCGTCCTCGGCACCCGGACAGACCGACGACCCGTTGATCCGAAGTCGCTGCGCGACCACGTAGAGAACAGCTGCGCCGGCCCCGCCATCGCTCACCCCGTCGCCTGCATCCAGCCACTGCGGATCATAGAAGGGGTTCGGCGGTGCCGCGGCATTATTGGAGTTGACCGTCAGATTCGCGTCGGCGTTGGAGCCGCCATCGCAATCGACAAATCCCAGTCGAGAAAGATCATCGGTGAAACGCCAGCAAGCGGCGCAGGACCCGCCACAGCCTGGCGTCTGGCTGTTCAAGCCCGCTCCGATAACCACCGGTTGGGCGAGGATCAGATCCGCCCGTCCGGTGATCGCCACCGGACCGGCCTCCAGGAGCAGAGGTCCACCAGCGAAATTTCCGTTCGTGCCATTGCAGACCGTTCCGGGAATACCGCCGGTTGGATTCCCCTGAGTCTTCAAAAAGGAACCCCCGGAATTATCCGACGGACAATAGGCATCCGAGCCGTCCGCGATATTCACCTCCACCAGACCCAGAGGCTCGCGCGGCGTTGGCGCAGGCGTCGCTTCCGGTGTCGGCGTCGGACTCGGAACCCACCCGTCAGGACTCGGGGTGGGCAGAGGCGTTGGTGTCGGGGTCGGAGACGGAGATGGTGTCGGAGTCGGCGCCGGGACAAGAATTTCACACCGAGCCTCCACGGTGAGGAAATAGCCGTCAGTGGCCAGGTCACGGTCACCCACCCCCGGGTAATCATCCGCCTGCATACAGCCGGCAATTCCATTGGGGCGTATATCCGAGTCCCGGCCCAATCGGACCGAGCATTCGGCTCCGGTGTCCCAGGAACCTCCACGGCTCTTGCACATCGACTCCCACGCGATCGCCAGCCGGTGGCTCTCGGCTGCGCCCGTCCCGATTCCCGTGATGCGCCCTTCGGCTGAGTCGGAGAACTCCAAATTCCCGTCACCGGTTTGGTCCAGTTCTACCGGGGACCCCAGAGCCAGCGTTCCCCCGGAGAGCTGTCCCCCGAGGTGCGTACCGACCATGGCGGACAATCGAGCGGTCGCCCGACCCGTCGAACCGCCAAACGGAGCGTCGCAGCCATCGTAATTATCTCGATTGAGAGTCAGTGCCCCTTGCCGACGCTGCTCGACGACAATCTCGTAGGGACTTCCGGCCGGACAAATCAGATCGAACTCAACCGCCAGCGAGGCGGGGACGCGTGCCTGAATATTACCACCTCCGGTAAGAACCACCTCACAATCGGTAGCCGCGTTGCTGCGATAGGCCAGCGAGAATCCTGAAGCTGACGAGGAAACCGCTTCCAGGTTGGTCACCGTTTGCTGGTAACAATTGCCGAAGGACGTCGACGTCGGCCCAAGATTCGCCGTTCCATCCTCGAGCGAGAGCACCTGCAATTGCGCCGGACTCGTCGTCGGAATCGGATCGGGCGTAGGCGCCGGCGTCGGAGTCGGCGTCGGAGTCGGAGTCGGAGTGGGAGTCGGAGTGGGAGTCGGAGTGGGAGTCGGAGTGGGAGTCGGAGTGGGAGTCGGAGTGGGAGTCGGAGTGGGAGTCGGAGTGGGAGTCGGGATCGCTGCCGAAACAATTCGCAGGCGGACGACCTGCGCCAGATCGACAACCTGATCGAGCACGGGGACCGGGAAGTCCATTCCGAAAAGAGGCGCGACCAGACTGGCTTCCGCCAAGGTTCCTGCGGCCCAGGGCGCGCAGGCAAACGGAGCACCCGCAAGAGCGACCTGATTGAGCCCCGGGGTGCCGGGCGCGCCGTTGATCCAGTCGTTCTCGACCGCGCTCGTTGCGATTCCGGTCACCAGTGCCGAGGAAATCATGGGGGCACTGCCGTAATCAAAGGAGCGGCAATCCACGCCATCGGTCGCAGCCATTCCAAGCCGCAGTCGGACGGGCACAAAGGCCTCACCGGCTGAAAGCGGGGCCGCATCTTCCGATCCAACCTCCAGCACCGGCGGGGAGGCCACCCCCGCGCCCGCGGAATCGACGGTCAAAGAGACCAGAGGCGGACGCGATGGGGAACAATCCAGCCATCCCTGCTGGTAAGGCGCGGGGTGGATCTGCAGGCAGACCGTGCCGGCCTGACCGAGGTCTAGCGCCAAATCGGGCAATGCGGCGGCCATCGATACGGGGCCTGTCAGGCGGAGGGTTTCCCGACCGCTCGCGTCCAGCGGACCCCGCGCGATTCGGAGTTCCTCATCGCCGAAATCCCCACCCGTAGCGTTTGCGAAAATCCCGGCACCAGTGAAATCAAATACCCGCAACCACGTCGAGACCCCGTCGTCGTCAGGGAGCAGATCTCCCGAGCCGGGAACCACGCGAAATTCGAGGCAATCCGACTCCGGCGGGCATAGTTCTCCTTCGGGCGACGGCGAAGGTGTCGCTGGCTGACTCGTCGGGGTGGGGACCCCCGACGGCGTTGGGGTGGGTATGACCTCCGGGAGACAAGGCATACTGCCCGGGCCAGCAACGGCGATGGTAGATTTGTTGCGTCGAAAATTCATAAACCGGCCGCAACTGGAATCTTCCCCGCCCCAACTGAATCGCACCTCGACCCACGGCTCCGCAGGTAGCGGCAGAGAGACGGGGGCGAAGGAATCCCCCTTCCACTGCACCTGCAGGGAGCCCACCTGATATTTGACCAAGCGTACGCCGCCCTGAATCCCCTCTCGATCCTTGTAGGTGAGCCGAGCGAGATTCCCCTTCCATTCCGCGCAGGGCAGCGCCAGCCGCCCGCTATCGTAGCCACCAGCGGCCTTGAGTCGAACCCAGGGAACAGCGTCCGGACAGCCAAGCGGGTTCTGCAAGGGGTTGAGCGCAGGATCCTTGACGAACTTGGCGATCGCCAGATTTCGGGCCGCCCGGGACGACAGCTTCAAGCGCAGGACGCGGCCCTCCGTCAGGTCCACGACCGTCGGCTCGGCACGGGCCCACGCAAGGACGCCCGCCTGACCCCAAGGGAACAGCAGCATGAGTGCAAGGCTCAAGATCGTCCCTGCCAAGAGAAACATCATCCGCTCCCCCCGAGGTGAAAATCGCCTCGGCTCCGGTGCTCTTCTCTTGAGATTCCCCATACTCGAACCGACGCTAAACGAATGTTTGTTTATGCGTCAAGTAAATTTGATCCCGAGCTCATAATCGCCTGCCCGCCCCCCCCCCGGAACGCTGCGCTTGAGGACAGGGCGCGAGATTGCAAGAGTGGCGAGGTGGCCGGAAAAAAACTGCTCTATCGAATTCGTTTTCGCACCGAGGACAAGATTCTCGAGGTCTATTGCCGGAATGTGACCCAGGGCGAGTTATTCGGCTTTATCGAAATTTCCGGCTTCGCATGGGGGCGCAAGTCGGAAATCATCGTCGATCCGACCGAACAAGAAGTGCGCAACGAGTTCGCAGGCGTGAAAAGCGCCCAAATTCCCATGCATGCCGTGGTGCGAGTCGATCAGGTCGAAAAAGGCGGGACGGCGAAAATTCTGCCGCTCGACAAGACCGAGGAGAATTCCACCTCGGACCTTCTCGGCGGGCCGAATATCCCCATTATCGACCCTTCCAATACAAAACCACGCGGGCGCAAGCGCTGACTGAACCCCGCCAAGGAGAGAGTTTATGTTCGATTTGCAGGAATTCGAAGCGATCAAGCGCCTGAAGTACAAATACCTTCGGTGTCTGGACAACAAGCTCTGGGACGAGATGGGGGAATGCTTCCTCGAAGAGGCAACATCGGCCTACAGCGGCGGAAAGTACGCCTTCGAGGGGCGACAGGCCATCCTCGATTTCTTTCGGGAGTCCATGAGCGGCGGGCATATCCTCACCAGCCACACGGTTCATCATCCGGAAATCGAACTCGACTCCGAAACCAGCGCCACCGGCATCTGGAGACTCGAGGATGTCTTCATCGACGATGAGAATGGCTTCGCCATTCAGGGAACCGGCTGGTACCGCGACAGCTACCGCAAGGTCGACGGAAACTGGAAGATCCTGCACACCGGTTACAAACGCTCGTGGGAAGAAATGGTCAAGCGCAAGGGCGACGAACGCCTCACCATGCTGCAACGGTGGTCGGACCCTACCGGTGCCAGTTCCGGGATCTGAGAGATCTCGGACCGACATACGCCCTGCTGGTCGCGGGTAAATTCCGGTAAATTGCGAAAACGCCTCAGAACGGCGTCATTTCGTCGTCCGGAGGCGGAGCGTCCCCGAACGGCATATCGTCAGCGGGCATCTGATCCCCGGCGCGGGAGAGGTCCCAGACGTCGAGGCTGTTGAAGTATTTCACAACCCCATCCTTGGGACTGGTCCATTCTCGGCCACGCAGACTGAAATCCACCCGGACCTCGTCGCCCACCTTGAAATCCGCGAGCTTGTCGCAGCGGTTGCCCGTCATCTGGAAGAGGACATGCTGAGGGTATTCCGAGTTTTCCTCCAGAATCAGAACGAACTCACGCTTCCGGAAGCGCTCCGTGATCTGCTTGGTTTCCTCAATTTTGTGAATTTTGCCGGCAATCTCGATTCCCATACCGTCCGGTCTAGCGCCTCCTGCGAAAAAATTCACCCCGGCTGACTCGGGCAATCGATTGACCGGAACAGGTCCGATGGCCTAGAGGAGAACGTAGCATCGGTTGCCCAACCTCAGGAGATTCGAAATGCGCACGGAAGATCTGATTCTGGTCAGTATTGACGATCATGTCGTCGAACCTCCCGATATGTTCGAGCATCACCTCGCTCCGGAATGGAAGGAAAAAGCACCCCGAGTCGTCCAACAAAAAGACGGCACGGATATCTGGATGTTTCAGGGGCAACCGATCATCAATCTCGCGCTGAATGCGGTGGTCGGACGCCTGCCCGAGGAGTACGGCATGGAGCCGACCTCCTTCAGTCAGATTCGACCGGGGACGTACGATATTCACGAACGCATCCGGGATATGAACGTCAACGGCATTCTCGGCTCGATGTGCTTTCCCTCCTTCATCGGCCTTTGCGGCGCCCTCTTCTCGCGCCATGAAGACAAAGCGCTCGCGCTGGTCATGCTGCGAGCCTACAACGACTGGCACGTTGATGAGTGGTGCGGCACCTACCCGGGGCGGTTCATTCCGCTGGGGCACGTCCCCCTCTGGGATGCGGAACTGGCCGCCGAGGAAGTGCGACGCCTGGCCCGCAAAGGTTGTCACGCCATCAGCCTGAGCCAGAATCTCGAGGAGTTGGGCTTTCCCAGTTGGCACAGCCCGTCCTGGGATCCGCTTTGGAAAGCGTGCTCCGAGGAAGGAACGGTGGTCTGCATTCATATCGGGTCGGGCGCGGGCATGCACTTCACGTCGATGGAAGCACCTGTGGATGTGATGATCACGACAGCCCCCATCACCATCGTGAATTGCGCGGCGGATATTCTCTGGTCACGCACGCTGCGCGCCTTCCCGGACCTGAAAGTCGCTCTCTCGGAAGGCGGGATCGGATGGATTCCCTACTTCCTCGAGAGGGCCGACTACGTGCACGCCAACCACCACCAATGGACGCATCAGGATTTTGGTGGAAAACGGCCGAGCGATGTCTGGCGGGAGCATATGATCTCCTGCTTTATCGACGACCCCATCGGTTTGAAGAATCGACACGAGGTCGGCATCGACACCATCACCTGGGAATGTGATTACCCCCACTCCGATACCACCTGGCCCAATTCACCCGAGGTGCTCGCCCGTCAGCTCGACGGGATTCCGGACGACGAGATCAACAAGATCACGCACGAAAATACCGGCCGATTCTTCCAATTCGACCCGTTTGCCCACAGAGAGCGTGAAGCTTCGACCACAGCCGCTTTGCGCGCAGAGTCGCCGGATGTGGACACCCGCGCAAAAAGCGTTCGGGAAGGAACACCGCCGTCTGCAGAGGCCGACCGCCCGGTAACCTCCGGAGATGTCGTCGCCCAGCTCTCAAGCGTCTACGAGCAGCAGAACCAGACCGGTGGATCCTGAGCTGTAAAATTCAGCCCCGAGAGGCACAAAGCCTCCCGCCCGATCTAGAACCCGCGATGTCCGGGCCGATGACCCCCAATATGCCGCGCCGACTTTTCGCGACGTTCTTCTCGATTTTCATTTTCTTCCTGTTCAACCTGCGCGGTCTCCGTCTCCGTCGCCGTCGCCGTCGTATTCGAACCTTTCAACTCGTCGACGCCTGACCTCAAGACTCTTACCGGCGCCTTGAAGACCGTGGAGGCCGCCGTAGTGATTCGCGGTGCCCAATCCAACCAGCGGTCCTCGGGCTTCTCGGCAATCTTGAAATAACTATTATTCGGCACAGGTGCCCCGGGGTCATCGGGAGTCGCAAAGGCGATACCACCCGCGATCAAGGATTCGAGCGATTCGAGCGACACATCCAAACCGCTGAACAATCCGAAATGCGCCTTCACGCCGCTGGCGTTCCAAAACACCGAGTTATCGCGAACCAGGGGGGCGTACTTCGGCCAGATATTGACGTAGACGAGTACCTTGCTCGATTCGGAGCCTAACTTCTGGCGCAAAACCTGCCCGACTTTGACTTCGCGATAAGAAACGGGATCCCCTTTCTTGACCGAGCCTGCAGATCCCGACTCAAGAATGACCACCAGTCCGTTCTTGATGCGCCTCTCGCGGTGAACCGCGTCCAGATCCTCGAAGAGTTCAAACTCGACTCCATCGGCCACCGAGCCACCCGCGCGCTCGCCGCTTGGGGTCAGAAAGGAAATCCCACCGAGCAGCACCGCTGCCAGCGATTGCGTCTTGAATTCCAACCCGGCGGCGCCAAGGGTCATATTGATACCGCTGGCGTTCCAGAACTTCGAATGCTCGCGCACCAGATAGGCATGTCGCTTGTAGACAACGGCGGTCAAATCCACCCCGCTGCGATCCTCTCGCAGTTCATAGCCGGTAATTTCACCGACCTGAATTTGGCGGAAGGCTATTGGCGATCCAACCTCGAGCGACGCCAAACCCGTCGACCGGAACTTCAACTGCAATCCCGGGATCCGGGTCGTCGCCATCGGCGGCTGTCCCACCGCAACAAATTCCTTTTTCTTGCTGCCTTGCCCCGGAACCACACCGATATAGGAACCCGAGACCAGTGTCTCGAGTCCGCTGATCCCGCCGATTCCGATCGAGGGCCGCACCACCCAGTATTCAGCACCGTCGAGGGCCATTTGTGTCGCTGATTCGTCAAGGCGAATCTCGGTTCGGACCGACTTCAGATCCTCGGACAGTTCGACTGACTGAACCCGTCCAACCTCAACCCCTTCGAAAAGGACTTTGGTCTTCCCCGCCTCCAGACTGCTGCCGTCATCAAAGAGAACCGTCACCATGGGCCCGCGAGACTGCAAGGCTTGCAACCAGAGCCCCCCCGCGACCACGGCAGCAATGATCGGAACCATCCAGACAATCGAGATCCCGCGTCGTTTGCGCACCTCTGCTTTGGGGGCCGGCGGAGTTTCTGCAGTTTCGTTTTCGCTCATCAAACTTCCTCCAAATCATCCCAGATCAACCGCGGATCAAAACTCGCTGCGGCAAACATGGTGATTACGACCACCAGAGCAAAACTGGTAGCGCCAATTCCAGGCTCGATCGAGGCGATCGCACCGAAACGAACCAGTGCCACCAACATCGAAAGAAGAAACATGTCCAGCATGGACCATCGGCCCACAAATTCGATCGCGCGGAACAAGCGCGTTCGATCGCGCCGCAGCTTGCGCCCGGGGCGAGCACCGCGGCGCGCCCGGTACACGCTGATCAGAAGATAGGACAATCCGACCAACTTCAGCAGAGGGACCAGAATGCTCGCACTGAACACCAGCAATCCGATCTCCCACATTCCGCTCTGAAAGAGTTCCTTCACGCCGGTGAAAATCGTATTTGGGTCGGGCCGACCCACGAGTTCGATCGTCATCACCGGGTAAAGATTCGCGGGAACGTATAAAATAAAGCCGGCAATCACCAGCGCGACCGTCCGAGAAAACGCGTTCGGTCGCCGAAGGTGGAGCGTGGAGCGACAGCGCGGGCACTCCATCCGCGGAAGATCCGGCTCGGGAACAGCCACCAGAAGTTCGCATACTTCGCAGGAACAATAGCCCGCCCGACGCGCTGTCTGGCCCGTGCTCATCGAAGCACGACCAGACGACGCCAGATATCGCGGCGGTCAATCGCGCTGCTCGTGGCGATCATCAGGACGGCTGCGGCGACAAGCGCGAAGCAGCCGGTCGAAATTGTCGCATTGGCCAGATCGGCCAACTTCACCACCGTCACCAGAATCGCCAATGCGTAGACATCGAGCATCCCCCACTTTTCAATCGACGAGACCGATCGGAATACCGTTCTTGCACCCGGCAGGGACACCCCCGCTCGCAGGGGTAATAGCACATAGAGCAGCCCACCCGTGCGCAGAATCGGAAAGATGATGCTGGTGAGAAAGACGAGCAGGGCGACCAGCTGCAGCCCGCCGTCAGCGAGCCAAAAAACTCCATCGAGCAAAGTATTCGACTCGCTCTGACCGGCGTAGCTGAAGATCATGATGGGAAAGACATTGGCGACGAATAACAAAAAAACTGTCGCGATCGTCAGCGAGAGTGCGCGGTCGAGCGCCCGAGGATCATTGGAAAAGAGCACGGCCCCGCACCTGACACAGCACCCGCGGTCCCCTTCGGGAATCGCGTGCTCCCGGTTGAGCAAGTCGCAATCCGGGCAGGCAATCAGCCCGGAGGCTGGTTCCACAGGGGGATTCATGGAGAGAGCCTACCCCTTGCCCCCCTGATCTCTCAAGCCGAGGAGACGAAAATCCCGGCTCTCGCCGAGATGGCCCTCGCATGGCCAGCCCTCGAGGTTGACGCCCGGCCGGGACGACCATAGCTTGAAGCGAAGATCAATTGTCCAACCGGCCCGATATCGCAAGACCAAAGGAGACAGAATGAGATTTGCCACCCCGCCCCAAGCCCTGCTCGCGCTCGCCGCTTTCACTGTTTTTTTCGCTGCAGGATGCGGCGACTCGAAATCGGGCTACAACCCGACACCAGAGCCAACGAGCACGCCCGCACCGGAACCGACAAGCTCGCCCCAGCCAACCCCGCCCGGGATGGAGCCCGCCAGTTTCGAGGCTAATGGAAGCGTCAATCAGGTCTGGGTGATCGATGCCGAACCCGGACAAACACTGCAGCTGAAAAATGCGTCCGGCGAAGAAATCCGGATCGGCGAAGCCGATGATCTCGGTAGCATTATCTTCCGCGAGATCCGGGCAGGCGATGGGTATCGTGTGACAAGCCCGGAAGGGGCGCCGGCTGGTGTCGCCTCCCCCGCCTTTACGGTGAGAAACCCCGACCAACATCCGGGTGCTGATTTTTATGCGGATATCCAACTTCGCGAGGGCTACCAATACCTCGAGACCCGTGACGGCACACTGCTTGCCGTGAACGTCATCTTGCCCGGTCCGATCGAGGACGGTCCCTACCCGACTGTCGTTGAATATTCAGGATATTCCCCCGCCGATCCGAATAACCCGCAACCGTCGATGTTGATCACCGGCGTCCTCGGGTACGCCTCGGTGGGCGTCAATATGCGCGGCACCGGATGTTCGGGCGGGGCCTTCGAGTTCTTCGAGGATCTGCAGAATACCGATGGCTACGATGCGATCGAGGCTGTCGCTGCGCAGGCCTGGTCGGCACACGTCGGCATGGTCGGACTCTCCTACCCCGCGATCGGGTCGCTCTTCACGGCCCAGACGCAACCCCCAAGCCTCGCGGGAATCTTCCCGAACTCGGTCATTTCCGATACCGGCAAGGGAACGCTGCGCCCGGGAGGAATCCTGAACTCCGGCTTCGCCGTCAGTTGGGCCGGTGGCCGCGACGCCGACTCCAAGCGCGGCGGTCAGAGATGGTCGCGCGAACGCCTCGAAGCCGGCGACCAGACATGTATCGATAATATGAAGTTGCGAGATCAGACCATCGATATCTTTGGCGTGATCGAGGATAATGCTTTCTACCGACCCGAGGTCGCCGATCCTCTCGCCCCGGATACCTTTGTCGACAAAATCACGGTTCCTGTCTGCCTCGCCGGGACCACGAATGACGAGCAAACCGGTGGCTACTGGCTTAATATGATCGCGAAATTCACCGGCACCGAGGATAAAAAATTCACCATCACAAACGGAGGACATACCGACTCGATCGGACCGGAGAGCTTCGCTCGGTGGCTGGAATGTCTCGAGCTATTCGTCGCAAAGAGAACGCCCCAGCGCGGAGTGGGCGTCCCTCTAATTCTCGACTTTGTCGCCGGAAGTATTTTCAAAGTCGACAGTCTGGAAATCCCCGAGAGTCGTTTCGACCCGGACATGCCTTACGAAGAAGCGCTCGCCTTTTGGCGGGAAACGCCTGATGTTCTGGTGCTGATGGAAAACGGCGGCTACCCGGAATACCCGGGATACCCCTACTCCACTTTCCAAATTGAATTGGAAACCTGGCCCACCCCCCACGAGAACCTGACCCTGTATCTGGAAAGCGCCGACCCTTCGGGCGATGCCGGCGCGACTCTCGAAGGCGGTATGACCCCCGAGGATCTGCCCACAAGTCTGGCTTTGCCGGAAACGGGTCCATCAGCTCCCGCATCGGAGGAGTTTCTCTACGACACGAGTTTCTCCAAAGTGCAGACTCTCGATGGGGCCGATGGCGGTCCCTGGGATGCACTTCCCGGCTGGAATTGGCAGGAGGCCACGCAGGGCACAAACCTTAAATTCACCACCGCACCGCTGGAGGAACCTCTACTCCTCGCCGGATCCGCGGCGGCGAATCTCTACGTGCATGCTTCGGTGGCCGATGTCGACCTGCAGGTCACCCTGAGTGAGGTGCGCTCGGATGGATGCGAGGTCTACATCCAGAACGGATGGCTGCGCACGAGTCGGCGCAAGCTGGACGCCGAACAATCGACAACCACCCGACCGGTATCGACCCATTTCGAGGAAGACGCCGCCGACCTTCCGGCCGATGAGTTTACGCTGGTTCAGTTGGAAATCTTTCCTTTTGCACATTACCTGCGCGCCGGTTCCAGCATTCGGATGGAGATATCGGCACCAGGACGCACCCGCCCCGAGTGGCAATGGGATGCGCTGGAGTATGAGGACGAAGTTGTCGTCAAAATCGCCGTCGATGGAACTTCTCATCTCACTCTTCCGGAGGTTATTTCCGTGACATCGATGACCATGCCACCGGAAACCCTGCCGGCCTGCCCTGGCCTGCGCGGGATGCCGACGCGACAGGCGCAATAAGAGTACGGAGGGGTGCGGGCACTTGTTCGTGCCCCGCCCCTCCGCATTCGGCGCTCGATTCCACGAGAGATTCCGTACCGGATTTCATAACGGAGTCCGGGACGGCCTTTCGCCTGCAGTCCAAATCTCCGGTACCCCGGCATGGGGACTCCGAGAGACCCTTTGACCGGGCATCTTCCAGCACCTAGCGTGCAACGGGCAGATGAAGGATCGCGCACCAGAAGAAATGCAGGACATCCTGCGGGCCAACCCGGCGCTCGACTTTCGAGATCCCGAAATGGACCTCCACGAGACGATTCGGCCCGAGGAACCCCTCGACAGTAATACGCCGACGATTCTCGTCCCCGGCACCCGGTCGCCCTCGCCTGACACCGAGAAGGAGAACGAACGGCCACCGCCGCCGGCTCAGGGGTTCGAGATTCGCGACCTCCTTGGGCGCGGGGGGATGAACGTTGTTTACCGTGCCCTGCAGCGAGATTTGCAGCGCGAGGTGGGCATCAAGAAAATCCGTCCCGAGAAAGAACGGCTGGGTTCGGCGCAGCGGGATTTCTTGCGGGAAGCTCGCGTGACTGGCGCATTGGAGCATCCGAATATTCTGCCGGTGCATGGAATCTCCGTGAACGAGAAGGGCGATATCGCCCTCGCCATGAAACTGATCGAGGGCCAAACCTGGGCCGAACTGCTGCACCCGCAAACACCAGCGGGGATCGAAGCTGCGCGCGGCTTCGATCTCACGGAGCATCTTCGCCTCCTGATCACTGTCAGCAACGCAGTCTCCTTTGCCCATAGCCGGGGTGTGATCCACCGCGATATCAAGCCGGAGAACGTCATGGTGGGGGCTTTTGGTGAAGTGGTGCTGATGGATTGGGGGATCGCCCTGGAAACCGGCATTGAGGATTCCGGGAGCCGGGCACCCGGTCCGCGCGTCCGCCTTGCCGGCACGCCAGCCTATATGGCCCCGGAAATGGTCTCGCCCGGGGGACGCAATATCAGCCAACAAACGGACGTCTATTTGCTCGGGGCCCTCCTTTTCGAACTTCTCGAAGGGAAGGCACCACAGGCTGCGGGAACGCTATTTGAAGCGCTGGCATTGGCCACCAGCAGCCGGCCGCCGAAATTTTCCGAGGATACGCCCGGCGAGCTCGCGGACCTCTGCCGGCGAGCGATGGCACACGATCCCGCCCAACGGCCATCGAATGCCCGGGAATTTCGGCAAGCAGTCGAGGAATATTTATCCCATAGGGAGAGTCTCGCGATTTCTTCCAACGCAGCAGCTCTTCTGGCCGCGACACAGACCTCCGACTCGGGTGTCGGCGCCCCGGAGCCGGAACATCGCGCGGATCTTTACTCCCAAATGTCTCGCATCATTGCCGGCTTCGAGCAGGCTCGCCTGCTCTGGCCCGAGAACCCCGAAGCCCTGCAGGGGGAAGACGATGCACGGTTCCACCTCGCGGAAACCGCTCTCGAATCCGGGGATCTGGTCATGGCGGCCTCCGCAATCAATGCACTCCCCACGGCATGCCAGGGCGTGCTTCAGGCCAGGCTGAGCTCCGCCCGCGGAGCCCGCGAAAAAGCGCGCCATGCCGCGCGACGCACGGGTGCAGGCCTGATCGTGCTCCAGATCGTGATTGCGCTGATTTTGGGCGTTTTTGCCTGGGGCGAACTCGACGAATTCTACCACGAAGAGACCGCCCTGCGGCTGCGCGACGTCAACCCGCTCGCGATGGCCGCCCTGCGCGAAGCCGGCTCTCTGGAACCCGAAATAGTGGACCCGATTCTGGACGAGATCGCTGCCGGAAAGGATATGCGGCTGACCGTTCTCGATACCGATGGACGCGTGCTCGGAGATTCCCACGGCGACCCCGGGAAAATGGAAAATCACGGCAACCGGCGCGAAATCCGCGAAGCCCTGCAGACCGGTGAGGGCTCTGCCGTTCGGGACAGCACGGTCCAGAAATCTCGCGTCGTCTACTACGCGCGGCCAATGCTCGATGATGCAGGAAAGCCCGTCGCTATCGTGCGGACATCGCTCCCCTGGAGCGCCGTCCACGAAAGTCTCCTCGACTTCCTCACGCCGCTGGCAAGCGCTCTGATCATTTCGGTGCTGGTCGGCGCTCTCGGAACCTGGCTTGCCTGGCGACGCCTCGACCGCCGCGTCGCCCAACTCTGATTCCAATCGGCTCCACAGCCCCGAGATTTCCAATTTTTGTAAATCTGATAGGGACTCTCCTATGGATCGATTTGTGGTCGGAACGGGTCGTTGCGGCTCAACCTTGCTCTCACGGATGCTCGCCGAACATCCCGATCTGCTGAGTATTTTCGAATTCTTCAATGGACTCGACGGCGCTCGGCGGTTTTCCCGCTCAGCCGTCTCGGGAGCGGAGTTCTGGGAGATCATCTCTCAACCCCATCCCTTTATCACCATGATCACCAGTCGAGGCTATCCGGTCGAAGAAATCACCTACCCTTTTCGCGCAAACGATCGCTTCCAACGAACCGATGATATCCCCTGGCTTTTGGTGACGACTCTCGGTCGACTCGACAACGATCCCGATACACTTCTCGACCGGACCGAAGCGTTTGCGCGAAAACAGCCCGGCCAAACTCTGGGAGAGCATTACCGGAAGCTCTTTGCGTGGCTCGCCGAGGTTTGCGGGAAGACGATCTGGAATGAACGTTCGGGATCTTCAATCGATTATATTGCCGATCTCGCGCAGACATTCCCCGGTGCACGCTTTCTCCATATTCACCGATCCGGAGAGGAAGCGGCCCTCTCGATGCGGGAGCACCATGCCTTTCGGCTCGCCATCTCCCTTGTCCACGGGCTTCATCCCGATGTCGATATTGCCACAGCAATCGCCCATCGAACGCCACCGAAAAATGCAGAAGACCCGGTCCGTAAAATTCTGGAGAGTTCTCCGGATGCTGCCTATTTTGGTCGGTTCTGGAGTGACCAGTTGACGCGCGGATTTCGTCAGCTGCAATTCCTCGACGCGAATCAATATATGGAAATTCGCTTCGAGGATCTGATCACCGAGCCCACGACCACTTTGAAGAAGTTGTCGGCGTTTTTCGAGCTGCCCGACCGCGAGTGGATCGCAAAGTCCGCAGCACTGGTGCGCCAGCTGCCGCCGCCGCGCCTCCCCACGCTTCCGGAGGAAGAGCAGGCACGCCTCATCGAAGCATGCCATGCCGGAAACCAGCTGCTCGGGCGGGCCTGAATAGCCTCAGAGCAGAACGGCCACCTCTTCGGAAAAAGCATCGATTTGATCGAGCATTTCGTCAGCATCACGAACATGCAGGCGAATGCCCATATGCGTGCATCCCGCCCGCGCGTTTTCGTGCATGAATTCAGCCATTCGCTCCGGGCGACCCGTGAGAACTTTATCCGCGACCGCGTGCGAGGGTTCCCCGACGTAGGCATCCAGAGCCATCCCACCAATTTCCAGTGGCTTGGTCCTGTTGGAATTCGCACGGCGTTCATGAAGAAATTCAATGGCATTCGCCATCCCCACGGCAGGTGGCCCTTGGGGGAGCCATCCATCGGCGAGTTCGGCTGCACGTCGCATGGCGGCGCGGCTCGAACCGCCAACCCAGATCGGCGGTCCGTCCACCTGAACCGGCCGCGGTTGCTGGCCCAGATCCTTGTACGACCAGAACTCGCCGTCGTGCTCCGGGTAGTCCTCACGAAAAGCCTGCTCAACGCAACCGATCGCCTCTTCGAGCATCTTGCCACGCTTCGAGAAGTCGAGCCCCAGGGCTTCGAATTCCTTTTGTGCGTGCCCGGCCCCGACCCCGAGAATGACCCGACCGCCGGTCAGGCAATCCAGGGTCGCGTAGGATTTGGCTGTCTGCAGTGGATGCCGATAGGGCAAAACAGAGACGTAGGCCATCAAGCGGACCCTGCATGTCGCCGAGCCTAACCAGGCCAGCGTCGCCACCGGATCGTACCATGTGGCCGACATATGGGGGACCAGATCTCGCGGAACGCCGACATGGTCGGAGACAGCGAGATAGAGAAAACCTCGCGCATCGCATCGCATTGCGATCTGCCGCATCTCTTCCGGACCACAGGACGCCTCCCAGGGTTGAACAAAGGTGGGGCTCTGCTGTGCTATCGGCATATGGATGCCGTAGGCCATTTTTGCCGACTTGGAATCGACCGTCTTTTCGTCTTTGTGGGCTGCGCTCATCTGCGGAGGTGGTAAGTCTTTTGGTAGGCCGAGGTCAACCCGGCGATCTTTGTGAAAAGAAAACTTCGTTACGAAAAGGCTCGCAAAGAGCCTCAGGAGAATTTCGATGTTGCATTTTTGTGTGTCCGGCGCCTTCCAGCCGATCGAGCATTACGTTCCAGTCGCCAAAGCCGCCGAGGCGGCCGGATTCCGGTATATGGCGGTCTCTGACCATATCGCGCACCCCGAGAAAATCGAATCCCCATACCCCTACACACCCGATGGGGGCCTGCGCTGGGAGCCGTTCACCAACTGGCCTGATCCGATGGTCGCCGTTGGTGCCATGGCCGCTGCAACTGAAACGATCCGCTTTGTCACGGGGATCTATATTCTACCCGCACGTCGGCTTTTCTCCGTCGCCAAATCAGTGGGAACGGCGGCCGCTCTTTCCAATGGTCGACTCACACTCGGGATCGGTGTGGGATGGATGAAGGAAGAGTTCCAATTAATGGATGAAGATTTTCATACCCGCGGCAAGCGGACCGATGAAATGCTCGAAGTCCTCCAGAAACTCTGGGCTGGTGGGTGGGTCGAACATCACGGGAAATTCTATGACTTCCCCCGCGTCGAGCTGACACCGGCGCCCGGCCGAGTTCCTGTTCTCGTCGGCGGTCTCTCGGAGGCGGCCTTGCGGCGCACGGCACGGCACTCCGATGGCTGGATCTCCGATATTCATACGACCGAAGAACTGCGTGCCATCATTGCTCGAATTCGCGAACTGCGTGCGGACACATCCAGAGCGAATGATCCTCTGTACGTCTTCGCCGCAGCCGTTGATGCTTTCGACGTCGATGCCTATCGACGTCTCGAAGACGTCGGCGTAACTCACGTGCAAACAAAACCGTGGATGCTCGAAGGCATCGAGGAAACCGACCTGCAGGGAAAAATAGACAGCATGAATCGGTTTCGCGACCAGGTTATCGACAAGCTGGTCTGAGTGGCGCCAACTTCGGAAATCGGTTGTCCTGTCTCCGAACGGATCCGGCACATCTGGCGCGACCCTCTCGAAAAACCGGCCGGCCTCCTCCATGTCATGGCTGTCGCCAGTCGCATCGATGGAAGCCTCGGCGCGATGCGAATCACGCCGCAAACGCCAACCAGCGGGACGGATCAATTCAGTCTGGAGATCGCGCGTGCTCGGGCGGATATCATCCTGACAAGTGGGGCTATCTTGCGCAGCGAACCAGATCTCCAGCATGGGATCTCTCCACCCGCGACGGTCTGGCGCCAGGAAGTTCTGGGCAAAACAGATCCGCCGGAGATCATTTTTATCAGTCGAGGCCAAGCAATACCCTTCGACCATCCCGCGCTGCAGCAACCGGGGGCAACCCTGGCAACCGGGTCGGCCACAACCCCCCAATTCATGCGCGAGGTCCACAGACTCGGAATCCGGCACCGCAAGCTACCCGGAGACTCTCCCAAGGCACTCGTCGACCAACTGTTCTCCGCAAAAATGCGGACCATCACACTGGAGTGCGGGCCATCGACTGCAGCGGAGTTCTATCAGGACAGCATCCGCGTAGACGAGTTGATGCTCTCGTGGTGCCATGGTTTCGAGCTTCCCGACTCGTTGAATGCAGGTACGGTGGAATCCCCCGCCGGTCTGCGCCGCCACTTCGGATCGCCACGAAGCGAATACGCCGCTGATGATTTTGGCCACCGCTGGAGCTTCAGTCGTTGGGTGGCTCCCGGAGAATTCGGCGCTTGAAGCCAACCACATTTTACCGCAAGGATGACGGCATGAAGCTTTCCCCGCACCGGCACAGCCTCCGAACAACGTCCATGGTTGCGATGAGTGGTCTTTTGCTGCTCCTCAGCGCGGGCGGCGTGGGCGCCGCGAGGCAGAGCATGTCCCGGGACCTTCTGCCGATATTGGCAACAATTTCAATACCCGAACCGAAACCGGCCGCCGTGAAATCTCATTTCGACTGCACCCCCGAACTGGGCAAAAACTGCCGTATCATCGCGAAGCGCTCCAACCGTCGCCAATCCTTCATCATGGCTCCCGGCGACGAATCCCGCATCTCCATCGAAGCGAACTCCGGTGATGAAATCCGCTTCGCCCTCGATCGGCCCCTCAGCCGCTCCAATCGACTGCAACTCGAGGTCCGTGTCGAGCACCCCGAAGGCACGTTCGCGCAAACATTCAAGACGCCACCACCGACAAAACCATGGACCGAGATCACCGTTCCGATCCGCCACTCAGGCAAACAGGTTCTGACGTTTCGCGTGAAGCAGCAGCCCGGGAGCCTCGACGTCGATGCTCTTGCGATCGCCGCACCCCGCCTGATCCTGCATTCGAAAACCGCCGAGCCCCAGCCACCGAATATTCTGCTCTACCTCATGGATACACTCAGAGCGGATCATACCTCCGCTTTGGGGTACCACAGAGACACCACGCCAAACCTCGCCGCCCTGGCCAAGACCGGCTGGAACTTCACAAGGGCCACGAGCACCGCCCCACGCACGCGCGCGTCAACGGCGAGCATTTTGACGTCGCTCTACCCCACTCAAAATCAGGCTGTCCTTAATAGAGGATTGGATCTCGAGGTGGAAACTCTAGCCGAGATTCTCCGACGGGGCGGCTGGGCGACATACGCCTACGTCGCCAATGGCAATGTATTTGAGCCTGCTTTCCGGTTTGATCAGGGCTTCGATCAATTTGTGACGATCCGCGGAAAGAAGCTCGACAACCATGCTCATACAATCGAAATCCACGAGAAGATTTTCCCCAACCTCGACCGCCTGAAGGGCGAGCGCTTCTTCCTCTACGTCCATGCGGTGGACCCGCATTCCCCCTATGATCCGCCAGAGGAGTCCCGCCATCGCTATACAGACGCTGATTATCAGGGCTCCATTGACCCGAAAAAGACGGTGGCACGTAATCTCAAAAAAACATCCTTGTCGCCCGAGGATTTCAACTTTGTCGTCGGTCTTTACGACGAAGACATCCGGTACCAGGACGCAAGTTTCGGCAGACTGCTCAAGGCTATGCGGGACAGGGACTTGCTGCAAAACACGCTGATCGTCGTCGTCTCCGACCACGGCGACGAATTTCTGGAACACGGCGGGTGGGAACATGGGATGCGACTTTACGAACATCAGCTACACGTTCCGTTTATCGTCCATGGACCGGGCATCGACACTCATACGATCGACAAGCCGACCTCTCTAGTCGATGTGATGCCCACGATTCTGGCGCAAGCCGGGCTGGCCGCTCCGAAGAAGGGCGAAGGACGTAATGCAGCGCCCCGGGCGAGCGAGAAACCTGCAACGCCCGGTTCCCCGATCTTTGCCGAAGAAATCAAGCCAGATTTTCGAATGCAGTCTCTCCGTCAGGGCCCCTGGAAGATTATCCGACATATCAACCGCGCACCGGACGGGTGGAGGGAAGAGAATGCCAGCTACACCCTGTATCGCCTCGACAAGGACCCCGGCGAGCAGACGGACCTCGCCTCTGTCGAAACCGGGAAACTCGACGAAATGCGACAGCAACTGAGCGCGCTGCAGACGCGCCTCGCCGGTGGAACCGCTCCCGCAGATATTCCGACACCGCCGCTGGCCATCGATGAACGCACCCGCCGCCAACTCGAGGCATTGGGGTATGTTGTCGATGAGGGCAGCGGAAAATAACGTTGTTCTACGTTTCGGCCCGGGCCAACGTTTCGACGAGGTCGACGGGGCGTGTCCGCGGGGTTAAGCAGTGTGCCAGAGTAGTGAATCCGTGAGGCCTACCGCAGGCGAGGAGAAACCATCATGAGCACAGGCACAGCACAGAATCCCATCGGCCCACACACCGATGTTTCGACCATTCCCGGAGTCGTGAACGACCTTCGTTCGAATTTTCGGGATGGGCACACCAAGACCCTCGAATGGCGGCGACGCGAGTTGGGAAAACTTCGCGATCTATTCACGGAGAACACTCCCGAAATTCAGGAGGCCCTCGTCAAGGACCTCGGAAAGCCCAACGTCGAGTCATACGTGAGCGATGTTGCCATCGTCGTCACCGAAATCGATCTCGTGCTGAAAAATCTTTCCAGCTGGACTCGGCCGGAAAAAGTCACCACTCCGATGGCGCAACAGCCGGCGCAATCGAAAATCATCCGTGAACCGCTTGGTGTGGTCCTGATCATTGCCCCGTGGAACTACCCGGTCCAACTTCTGCTCAGCCCTCTGGTCGGGGCCATTGCTGCCGGTAATTGCGCCGTCCTCAAACCCTCTGAAATCACCGTCCACACCTCGACGCTGCTTGCGAAACTCGTCCGCAAATACCTTGATCCGAAGGCCGTAGCCTTGGTCGAAGGCGCGATTCCTGAAACAACGGCGCTTCTGAATGAACGCTTTGATCATATTTTCTACACCGGCAACGGAACCGTCGCTCGCGTGGTCATGGAGGCCGCGGCCAAGCACCTCACGCCAGTGACTTTGGAACTGGGCGGGAAAAGCCCGGTGATCGTCGCCAAGGATGCGGACATCGGGGTAGCCGCTTACCGAATCGCCTGGGGTAAATTCCTGAACGCCGGCCAGACCTGCGTCGCACCCGATTATGTTCTGGTGGATGCCACCCACGAGGCGGCTCTCATCGAAAAGCTGCAGGCCGTGATCGACGAGTTCTACGGCAAGGACCCCCATCAATCCGCCGACTTCGCCAGACTCGCAAGCACCCGACATCACCAACGCCTGACGTCCCTGCTCGAGGGACAGGATGTCGTGACCGGCGGCAATGGCGTCGAAGACGAGCGCTACCTGGCACCAACGCTGGTCCGCCGCCCGGATCCCGAGTCCAGAGTGATGAAAGAGGAGATCTTCGGCCCGATCCTTCCTATCCTGCCCGTCGAAAACCTCGAGGAAGCGATCGAATTCGTCAACGAGCGCGAAAAGCCGCTCGCCCTATATGTCTTCACGCAGGACAGCGGGATCGCCGATCGGGTGTTGATGGAAACGAGTTCCGGCGGCGCCTGCGTGAACACTGCGATCTGGCATGTGGCCAACCCCCACCTGCCCTTTGGCGGCGTCGGTGCGAGCGGCATGGGGGCCTACCATGGCCGTGGTACTTTTGAGACTTTCAGTCATCGAAAGGCCGTCGTCGACAAAACGACACGGATCGATCCGAAGATCGCCTACCCGCCCTATACACGCTTCAAAGAGACCGTGGTAACCAAAATCGTTTAAGAGTGTCCCTACTCCGCCCGCAGCGCAACGACAGGGTCGAGCGCGGCGGCGCGGAGTGCCGGGAGCACCCCGCAGGCAAGGCCGATTACCGCCGACAAGAACTCGGCAGCAAATACGTAGGCCCATGGTGTGTTGACCGGAACGATCGGAAAGACCCAATGGACCAACCATGCGCCTCCGATCCCGACCAGCAGCCCGGCGAAGCCTCCCAACGAGGAGAGCACGACAGCCTCCGCAAGAAAGAGCAGCAGGACCTGTTGAGTGCTCGCCCCAAGGGCTCGCAACAACCCAACCTCGCCCTGTCGTTCGCGAACGGCAATCGTCATGATTGTCAGGATGCCGACCGCGCCGACGAATAGTGAAATGCCGCCCAATGCCGCGACCGCCGAGGTCAGAACGCCCATGATTCCGTCCAGAACCTTCAGCATATCTTCCTGGCTCGTCACGGTGAAATCAGCCTGGCCATGTCGGGCCACCAGGATTCGTTCGGCCGCATCCGCAACCTCTTTGGCGGAAGCTCCCTCTTCGTAGAATAAATCAATCTCCATCAAGCCCCGCTTGTCGAAGAGACTGAGCGCACGAGCGGTCGGGATGTAGATTCCGTCATCGAAATCAAACCCCAACATCTGGCCCTTGGACTCCATCACCCCGACGACCCTATACGCTTCGCTGGCGACCCGCACTCTCTGGCCCAGCACCGGACCTTCGGGAAACAATTCCTTGCGCAATGTCGACCCGAGAACCGCCACTGGTCGGGCTCCCGACCCACTATCGTCAGGTAAAGGTTGTCCGATCTGGATGTTCATGGAGAACACGGTATGGAAATCCGAACCCACGCCGTGAACTGCGGTCCGACGCTGCCGCGTGCCGGCCTCAACCTCCGCATTGCCCATCACAAACGGCACAACCCCGATCACATGAGGCACGCGCTTTAGTGCTTCGGCGTCCTCGAGCGTCAAGGGCCGCGTTGACCCAAAGAGACCGGCCGGCCCCCCCGATGTATGCGTCCGACCCGGGTTGATCGCAATGATGGTGGTTCCGAATTGCGAGAACTCCTCGACCATGAATTTCTGAACGCCGGAGCCCAGCGAAGTCAGCATGACCACGGCAGCAATCCCGATGCCGATCCCCAGCGCGGTCAAACCACCTCGCAAGCGGTGCGAGAGCAGAGAGCGCAGGACCAGTCGAAGAAAATCACGCGTCGCCATGAGCCTACCTCCCTGCCAATGCGTCTACTGGATCGAGATCTGCGGCCCGTCGCGCCGGCATTAATCCAAAAATGATTCCCGAAAGGAAGGCAAAGGTGGGGGCCGCAATCATGGACCATAAGGGAGGCGATAATGTGACATCCGGAACGTAGGTGCCAAGAACTTCGTTCATCGCCAACCCGAGAAAAACGCCGAGCACCGCGCCCAGGAAAGCCAGCCCCCCGGACTCGAGCAAAAAGAGCGTCAGAATTAATCGTCGCGAAGAGCCGATTGCCTTGAGCAAGCCAATTTCGGCGGTTCTCTGCGACACAGAAACCAACATGACATTCATCAGGAGAACCCCCGCAACGACAAGGCTGATGGAGGCAATCCCGCCTACGGTATACGTCAGAGCGCTCAACACGCGATCAAAAGTCGCCACGACTGCATCTTGCCGAATTACCGTCACGTCTTCTTCGCCTTGATGACGGTCCCGCAGAATCGCGGTCGACTCCGCGGCCGCTCGATCAAGAGAATCGCGCGAGCGTGCTTCGACCATGATCCGGTAGAGCCCGGAAATATCGAAGAGCTCCATCGCGCGAGCGACCGGAAGAATCACAAGTTCGTCGACATCCATGCCAAGCGAGCGCCCCTCTGTGGCAAGGATACCGATCACGCGGAATCGACGGTCACCGACGCGCAGAAAATTCCCCACCGCAGTCTCGGTACCGAAGAGGTCCTTGCGGATCTTCTCGCCGATCACAATCACCGCGGGCGCGCGCTCGGGATCGCCCTTGGGCAAAAACTTGCCTTGTTTCAGCTTCCAATGCCGCAGCTCCAGAAGACCAGATGTCGCGCCCACAGCTGGTGCCTGACGAATCCGTCCAGCGTGCGACATGCTCGCCTCGCCGACGACCATCGGAACAACCGCTGCAATTGCCGAACTACGGCGCAGAGCATTCGCGTCCTCCAAAGTCAGATCGCGAGCGGTCGCACCAAGAAACGAGGGCCGACCGCTGCCGGATGTTTCACTTTTACCCGGCGTAATGATCAGCAGCTCGGTTCCAAGAGAGCGAAACTCGTCCGTAACGTAACGCCGGGCAGAGTCGCCCAATGAGGTCAGGACAATCACGGCGCCTACCCCCACCGAAACCGCCAACAACAGAAGCAGGGTTCGCAGGCGGTGCCGGAGCAACACCCTCACAACCCAGCCGATGGAGTCTGCCGTTCTCACAAACCCTCTTTCTCGTCCGAGACCACCAGCCCGTCTGCGAGACGCAGCCGTCGGCGCGCGCGCCCACCAAGGTCGGCGTCGTGCGTCACCACAACCAGGGTGATTCCGCTCGCGTTCAACTCCTCGAGGAGCCCGATGACTTCGTCACCCGAGCGCCGATCCAGATTCCCGGTTGGCTCATCGGCCAAAAGAACGGTCGGATCCGTCACGATCGCTCGGGCAATGGCGACTCTTTGCCGCTGGCCTCCCGACAGTTGATCGGGAATATGATCCATCCGTTCCTCGAGGCCGATCCGCGACAACGCCGCCTCGACTCTTTCGCGACGCATCGCTGCAGGCACACCGCTCAGAGTCAGAGGTAATTCCACGTTCTCGAAAGCCGTAAGATAAGAGACGAGGTGAAAGAACTGGAACACAAAACCGATTCGTTCCCGACGGGTCCGCGCCTGCTCTTCTTCATCGAGAGTGACCGTGTCACGCTCGTCGATCAGGTAATGACCTTCCGTGGGACGGTCCAACAACCCAAGGCAGTGCAATAGAGTCGATTTACCCGATCCGGAGGGCCCCATCAGGGATACATATTCTCCCTTTTCGATCCTGAAGCTGACCCCATCCAGCGCGCGCACCTCCTGGTCGCCCACTTGGTAGAAACGCTTGATGTCGCGAACTTCGATCACGAGGCTTCTTCAGTTTCCGGCGTGACCGATGCTCCGCCCTCGACACCCTCGCGGTCGATCGACAAGATCACCTGATCGCCGGAGCTGAGGCCCTCGCGGACCTCGCTGAACCTCCAATTCGAAATCCCGGTCTGGATCTCGAGTTCTTCCACCAGACCCTCCGGGGTATACTTGAGGACCCGTTTCCCCTCGAGGATCGCTTCGGTCGGGATACGAAGTCTGTTCGCCTCACGGGCGATCACGATCTCGACATCCGCACTATAGCCCGGCAAGAGAGCATCGATCGCCTCGGGGTCGACGAAATCGACTTCGACAGCCACCGTCCGAGCCTGTTTCTCCAGATCAAGAACATAGGGCGCGACCCGTCGGACCCGGCCTTCGAGCGGTGCGTCGGGAAAAGCGTCCAACGTAAGCCGCACCGGCATCCCCTCGCGTACCTGCCCGGCATCTACCTCATCGATCGGCGCATGCACGTAGAGGCAGCCAGCATCGATCAAGTCCACCGTCGGCAGCGTCGCGACCCCTACGGGGGACGGTGTGACTACTTCACCCAATTCGCCATTGATCTCGGCGACTACGCCGGCAAACGGTGCTCGCATGATGGTTCGCTCCAAAGCCGCCTTCGCCGCCTCCACCTGAGCTTGGGCGACTTCGGCCTGCGTCTCTGCCGCACGACAACCTGCCTGCTGTGCTTCCGCCTGCCCTACGCCGCGCTCCGTCTGTTCTTCGGAAACAATCCCCTGCCCCTCGAGACTGGCGAGACGGTCGGCTTCCTTGGCTGCCACTCGCGCCATCACACAAGCCTCTTCCACACGCGCATTCGACGCTCGGGCCTGCCCTTCGGATAAACGTACCTGCGCTCTCAGGTCCTGATTCCAAAGTTCCAGAATCACGTCGCCCTCGGCGACTCGAGCCCCTTCATCGACAGGCAGCCGGGCCACCTGTCCGCCGATGATTGGCGCCATACGCGCTCGACGGCAGGCCTCGACGGTCCCCGCCCGGGTATTGGCGACTGTTGACTCAACCACTCCGGACTCGACAGTCTGGAGTTCCACTGGAATTGGATCGGCAGTCGTATAGACGAATCCTCCGGCAATCAGCAGAAGCACCAGAACGATTCCGAGATAAAGTTTGGATTGCTTACTCACTCATGAATCTTACTCAGGAATCTTCCTGCGGTCCAACCTCGGGAGTCCCCGGGACGGTAAAAAAAGAACCCTTGCGAAAACTCAAAAACACCAATTCCGGGAGACTCCAGAAGGCCCCGCGAGCGCCCGCAGCGAGCAATTGCCCCCTGTCAAACGGGGCCGCGGGCACACCCAGAACCGTCGCGGCCAGCGCCGCAGTCAAATTCACGATCCCATAAACAGGGCGAGCCCAGACGATATCGTCGGTAAAAAAGATGAAAATGGAATCTTCCGAGTTGTAGCGGTAGATCGTGGACGTCAAGGTGTTTGATTCCCGCAAATAGACCAGGGCGCCATCACCCTCCCGGGCGTAAACTCGAGCCAATTGCTTGCTGCGATAAGACGGAAGTTCAATGGTTTCAGCGACTCGCAGGTTTCCGGCCACCGCGTCGGACGACACAAAGGGTACAAAGACAAAACCCTGCCCCCCGGCCACATGCCCCCCCAACCGGGCCATCGAAACAGCGACAGGATCGGCCCCCTCGGTTTCGCCAAAAATTTCGTCAATCGAATCGAAAACCTCGGAGACACAATTCCGGGTGATCAGATTATAAGAACTCTGTTCTCCCAATTTCCGCAGGATTGCGCTCTGGCTTTCTCGGTTTGCCGCAATCGCTCTGTCACGCGACTCGCCTGCAAGTGCCCGGACCCGCAGGTCCGTCCGCCAGGCCGGTTTTCCGGGAAGCATTCGCGGCCCAACGATACGGAGCGGGCGTCCGCTATCCATGGCGCGCCGAATCTCGCGACGACGGTTCGAGGCATCCTCCAGACGGGAGAGGTCCAACTCCGAGGGCGCCTGCCCGGTCTGCAAGGTCGCCAGGCCCAACTTCAGTTCATTTTCCGTGACCGACAGAAGGTCTTCGAGACGGCCGCCGCGCTTCTCGACTTCAGCAACCTCGATCGTTTCCGCGTCATGAGGGTATGCATCCAGAATATGCAACTGGCCCGAGGCGAGCGACTTCGCCACGACCGCCCGCCGTGCCAACAGAACGAAGCGGACTTCACCAACGTCGGCACGCGACGACCCCGCGAGAGAATCGAGCTGTTCGCCCAGCCTCCCCTCAAGAGATCGCAGGGCTTTCTTCTGCCCGGGGCTCAAGGTGCCCAGGGCTCCTTCAACCTGAAAGAAGGAGCCTGCCCGAAGATCAGTCCCTCCCCCCTCGGTGGCACGCGAAAGTTGGTCAGCCAATTCGTCCGGCGAGAAGATTTCTCCCGCCAGTCCAGCCTGCTCCGGGCGCGCATCACCGTCAGGGTAAAAATACCCCGCGCCGGGAATCGGTACGCCGCGGGAACCTGCTCCCATCCCTTCCAGAACGGCTTCCTCTGCTCGCAGATCCTCCAATTCAGCCAGCAAGACCTCGCTTTCGAAATACCGGGCATTGAAGCCGTCGCGAAGCAGATCGTAGGTTTCCTGATCGACCTCGATTCGATGCTGGCGGAGGTTCCGATTCTCGCGGACCCGGTAGGCGCGCTCAAAGGCTCCGGTTGCGTGCCGGACAGGGAGCAAAAAGCCCCCCTCCCGATACTGAAAATGGAAGATCTGGCCTCCGAAAGCCAGCCCTACATGTCCCCCACTGGCCTGACCTTCATTGGAGTCCACATAAACGTAGTCGAGAAACGCAGCTGCTGCCGGTCCCGCCCCCAGGCTCAGGGACGACCAGAACAGCAAACCCAGAAATGCGAATCGCGAAGTCGTCAGGTGCAGGCGATCAACTGCTGACCTTGGCACCTGCGGCGACCTGCGCGCTGGAATAGCCTCGACGCATCGCCGAAGCCCAATCCGCATGGCCGTTCGCCAGCATATCAATCGTCGCCTGCGCCTGCGTGGTCGGCATGCCCGCAGTTTCGATTCCTTCACCAATCCCCACCCAAGTCGAGGCACGCGCTTCCCAATCGGTCACACCATGCTTTTTGGCAACCTTGCTCAGCTGCTTGCGAAACTCGTCGAGATCGTCCGATCGTTTCAGCTGTGCTGCGGTGAAGTCGCGAATATCTCGCAAATACGCCTGCTGCTCTGCAGTCTTGTCTTCCGGTTTGGCCGGAGTCGAGGAGGCCGAACTCGATTCAAAAGGACTCGAAATCGAAGCCGAGCTTCCTTCGAGCGAAGCGCCCACGCTTACCGAAATTGAACAACCAGCCACCCATAAGGAGGCCATCATCAGTCCAAGAATTTGTATCGTTCTCATTGTTTTCGTCCTTGCTCAGTTCAACGCTACCATGGGTCGGTACCGGCCTGCAGAAAAACTTTCGAAATATTCTTCGATCATCGGATGGCGAATCGGTTCAGGGTCCTCAACATGCCGCAGATTTCGCTCCGCGACGTAGGTCATATGGACTGCATCATGGACCAGCACATGATACCATGGTCGATCCTTTGGAGGACGACCTTTGGCCATCTTTTCGTACCATTCCTCATCCATATCAAACTCGGGGTCAACGTCCACGATCACCCCTCGGTAGTCGAATCGATTGTGGTGTACGATTTCCCCGACTCCGAATATGGCAGCACTTTCTGGCACATAATCGGAATCTCAGATCATTCGGAGTTCGTCAATCTCGAATCTGAATGATCGTCTGCAGACGATCCCATTCTTCGAGAAAGCGCCCTAAATGGGCCCGTTCCGGTTTCTCCATTTCCGATTGAATCAACTCACGGACACGGAGCTGCTCGGCCTCGTAGGCGACGGCGGAAAAATGCCCTCCGAAATAGGCCAGGCGGAGCCATACGAGGTAGGTCGTCAACGCATCGGTCTCATTATAGGCGACAATCTTAGCCAAATCGTCTTCCAGCCACAGATCGGCCACACCGTCTCCGGCCACATCGAGCTTGCCGGGGATGCCGGACTGCACGGCAAGCTCGTGCAAGGACGGCGTCCCCCGGCCAAACCCGGATACCGCATCCTTGATATCGACATTATGATCGCTCCCTCGAGCAAAATAATCGACCCCCTCCCAAGGCTTGTCGGGGCGTCGACAAAAAGCCGGGGCCGGCTCGCCAAGAATCATCGCACGCTGCACAAGAATTTTGAGATCAGCGCCGATCGAATTGAAACCAACCAACTGCGGGCGGTCACGCCCGACGGCCTGCAGAAATTTTCCGATGATCGACCGCTCGGCGATCGCGGCCTGGTCTTGCGGATCGCGAGGCAGTGCGAGAAGCGACAGCTTCACCCCGCCTCCCGGGTCTTTCTCGCGCAGCACGGCGGCGATCGACACAATGCGGCAAGTGGCCATTTTGAGAAAGGGGCGCGGCTCCTGCTCTGTGGCACCGCCATGCAGCCACATCGCCTCCATCACACGTCGGTCGTCTGATTCTGCAGCGACCTCCGGAAACAACAAACGACCGGCCAAGGGGTCCGGCACCCATTCGCAGTCAAAAACCCAAACACGATCCATTACTTGCTTGAACACGTCGACACCCCCTGTCCGAGGTAAGCCTGCTTTTGCTTCGCAGGCAAACTTCATTTCACGGCAGGAAGCACTGGTAATTGGGCGCTGGGGACTGCATCCTATGGAAGTGCGAATTTCTCAACTCCCCTCGGCACTCGCCGCCTTCGACAAGATCGCGCCTCCGGAAGCTGATCTGGCGCTTTTCCTCGACTATGATGGAACCCTTACGCCAATCGTGGATCGTCCCGAGGATGCTCGCCTGTCCGACGAAATGCGCGAGACTGTTCGCAATCTGGCCCAGCGAACGCCCGTCACGCTCGTCAGCGGTCGGGAGCGCAGCGAGGTCGCCCGATTGGTCGGTTTGGAAGATCTCGGAACCGTGGGCAGCCACGGCTTCGATCTCCGGGGCCCGGCGGGGAGCGCCCTCCGTCACGAAGTTGCTACGGAGTCCTTGCCACTTCTGGATATTGCGGAAAAAACTCTGCAGGAACGTTTTCAGGATCTGGAGGGCGTGATCGTGGAACGTAAACGCTTCGGGCTCGCGGTTCATTACCGGTTGGCCGCTCCCGCTGATGTTCCCGATGTCTGCGCAACCGTTGCCACCTTGGGCGAGGAAACCGACGGGTTGTGCGTCTGCCACGGGAAAATGGTCATCGAGCTTCGCCCCGACGTCGACTGGGACAAGGGGAAAGCGGTACTCTATTTGCTGGAAAAGTTGGGCTGGGAGCGCCGACACCCCATTCATATCGGGGACGATCTGACCGATGAAAGCGTTTTTCAGGCGCTCGCCGAACGCGGTATCGGGATCTACGTTGGCGAGGACACAGTCGAAGATCGTGAAACCAGCGCAGGGTTCCGGCTCCGGAATCCTGATGAGGTGAGAACCTTTCTCAAGCGAATCACGGCCCGCGACTGAACAGACTATTTAAGTCCGACCACGTAAACGAGGTAGGTCTCTTGCTGCTCGACAGCGACCGTTGTGACGTCTTCATACTCCCCGTTACCATAATAGAGGCCATCGTCGTCGGCCTCTTCCTCAAGCCCCTCCCAATACAGCCGCACTTCCGCAAAGCCGACCTCTTCGAGGAGATCTCGTAGTTCGGGAATGGTCCATAAGCGCCAGTCGTAGGTGAACGCTTTTTTTCGCTTTGAGCCGTCCGGAAACTGGTAGTGGATGTAGCAGAGGGTCTCATGGGTCAGCGGATCGAACGAGTGCTGATCCCAGATATAGACCATATCGTCCAGATCGCGCTCCTCCTCGCACTCCTTCATGGCATCGAGTCCGCCGTAGATCTCCAGAAAGATCAGCCCGTCGGAGCGCAAGCCCTCGAAAGCGGCCGCCAGATAAGCCTTGAGCTCTGCCCGCTTCTTGAAGATGCAATAACTGAAGTTATTGGCGCAGGTGATATCCGCTTTCGTCGTCAGCGGATCCAGAACATTCCCATGGACCAACTCGATTCGGTCGGCGGCCGTCGAGGGCACCACATTGCGCTCGCGACCCCATTCCAAAGTTGGCTGGTCGAGGTCCACACCAATGGCTCGGCGAGTCTCATCCGCCTCGCACCAGGCGGTGGCAATTTTTGCCGTGCCGCAGAAATCCTCTCGCAAGACTTCCGGCTTTGCACCCCGCAACTTCAGATAAAGCTCGTCGAAAAAGGCGCAATCCTCGTCCGGTGCCATGACCGAATTCTCGTACAGTTCCAGCAAGTCGACCTGTGAGGCCATCGTTTTCCGTTTGGCCTTACCCTTCGACTTCCCGTCCGTGTTGCTCGGTTTCTGTTTTTTTTGTTTCACCATAAAATCACTCAGCTTCGTTGCGCTGGAGGGAGAAGGTACCCTCGCCGTTGTACCAGCACCACCAATGCCGGCAGTAGAATCAGATTTGCCAGCACCGTGATCGTCAAACCGACCACCAGAAGCAAGCCAAGACTCGCGATCCCACGGTGTGCGGAGAGAGCCAGGCTGCCAAAACTGACAATCGTCGTCAGAGCACTCCAGAAAACAGCCTGCGCCGTGACCGACTCCAGGAGCGGCTTGCCGCGCCCCGCTTCGCGCGCCCGGTGCACGAGATGCACGCCACTATCAACCCCGATCCCGAGCAACAGCGGCAGAACAATCACATTGGCAAAGTTGAACGCTCGGTCGAGGACGACCATCGCCGCACCCGTCATCACACCCGCCAGAATCAGGGGCAAGAGCACCAGAGCCGCGTCGAGCGGTTTACGCCAGATCAGCAGGAGAAGGACGGTAATCAGAATCAGGGCCAGGGAAAGCGCTTCCACCAACGAACGCGCCGTAGCTCTACCAAACTCGATGAGATTGACAGCCACGCCCGTCGCGTCGGGCTGGACTTGCCGGATCGCATCCACGAAAATCTCACGCGCATCGCCTTCCCCCAAATTGCCGCTCGGAAAGACCTGCACCCTTGCCTTGCCGTTGGGCGCGAGCATGCGCTCACGCAAATTTGCGGGGAGCGTTTCCAGACGGACCTCGTCGGGATCGAGTGCCAGTTGCAGGCGGCGAAATTGATCCGGGAAGCTTCCGAGAAGAAGCTCTTCGAATCGGTTGACCGCCTCTGTCGGATCTGGCGAGTTGCCCACCTTTGCGAGAAATTCGCCGAGCATGGCATTCAGCTTGGCGCCCGAAAGTGCGAGCGTCGAGTCACCCTGCACGACCGTGCTTTCGGTCAACAGTCGCTGCAGATCGCGGATTGCGGCAATCTGTTCTTCTACCGTCGGGCCCTGCGAGGCAATCCGGTCCGAGCGCGGCACGTCGAAGAGCATCGAGGTGTCCGCCAGAATTTCGAGCTTCTCGGTTTGATCTTCGGGTACATAGGCGCGCACGGTAATCGCTTCGGAGACTTCCGGGAGCTCTTCAAAACGCGCTGCGAGGACTTCGGCTTCCTCGAGGTTATCGGCGACGGCATCGATATACCACGGGGAGGTCCGGGGGTCTTCAAGCAAATCCTTGAAGGCCTCCACTGATTCCGTGCGCGGATCGCGCATCTCCACAACATCCGAATCGAACCGGGCCCCGGGCGCGAGGAAGACTCCGACAATTCCCAGAAGAAGTGCCAACGAGACCACCACCTCCGGTCGATTGGTCACAGCCGCAGGCACTCGGAATTGGAATCGCGAAGTCTTGGCGAACAATTCCTTGCCACGACTACCCACAAGAAGTGTGGAGAGCGCGGGAAAGAACGTCACGGTCTGGATCAGAATCACAAACATCCCCGTGCCCGAGATCAGGCCCAATTCGGCCACGCCCAAATAATCGGTCGGCACGAAGGAATAGAACCCGATCGCGGTGGTGAAGGTACACAGGATCAATGAACTCCCGACCTCCCGACCAGCGCCCTGCAAAGCCTCTCCCGGCCGCAACCCCGCGCGAAGCCCCGCGACAAAATGCATTCCCAGATGAATTGAAAAGTCGACGCCCAGACCGATGAACAAGACCGCAAATGCGATCGAAATAAGATTGAGCGCACCAACCGTCGCCGCAGCGAAGGCCGCGGTCCACACCAACCCGACCACCAGAGTAGCCCCGGCAGCCAGCGAAAGGCGGGCCGAGCCAAAAGCAAAAAAGATCGCCACGAGAACGATCATGAACGAGAGAATTCCCGAGACACCCACGTCCCAGAAAAGACCGATCATTTCCTCGACACTCAGCGCGGGGTTGCCCGTAATCCGCAACTCGATCCCACGGTCGGCCACAAGTCCCAGATCCTGCGCGGTGCTACGGATGGACTCCATCGCGGGGGAGGCCGCGAGAACTGCCTCAAAATCAAGAATCGGCTCGGCGATGACCACCCGCCGGGAGCCCGGGTCGATCGCCGAGCCTTCCATCATCAGATCCTGCCAGGAAACGGCGACCGGGTACTCCGCAAAGACCTCGACCGAAGCATCCCCGATACGATCGAAGATCCCCGAGAATTCGGTCGCTGATTCGTCCCCCCCGACGCCCTCCGCAAACCCGCGCTCGAGCATGGAGGTCAGATTCATCAGGCTGGGATCACGCGAGAGTTCTGCAAGTATTGGCTGGTAGGCGGCCATCTGGTCCGCGAAAGCCTCGAGGTCGTCGGGTGATCGATAGAGCAGCCCGTGGCGCTCGAAAAAACCTCCGGAACCCGGTTCGAAGACGCCCGTGAAGAGGTCCGTCTGCTCGGCGAGTGCGGCCGCTAGGAGATCGGCGCTCTCCTGCGCCTGCGTGCCCGAGCGAGCGTCGATCACGATCAGGAGAGAATCATCGAGGGAACTGAAATTCTCCTGAAAACCGGCTGCGGCTTGCTGGAAGGGTAAATCCGGATCCAGCAGGCGCATATTGTCCGCATTCACCCCCAGGTTCATGGCCGCATAGGCCGCAAGAATCAGGCTCAAAGCCAGATTGCCCCAAACGATGCTCCGCGCGTGACGCGTGACCCCGTCAGCCCACGCCAAAAGACCCCTTTGAAATCTGCCCTGTTCCGCTTGCACGGTCGAACCCTAGCATGCCGCCGACAGCTTGGCCGGTTCTGCTGCCTATGGATTCACTCCCGAACAACCCCTAAGCTTTGGGAGTGATCGCGAGAAAAACTCCATTCGGGCGACTGATACTGCTCACGATGATCATCGTCGCCGGTACGTTCAGTGCTCCGAAACGTGCAGCGTGTGAACCGTCCACTGTTCCATCGGCGGCTCCCGCGGGCGCGGCCACCGCACCGGATACGGAATACGACCCGCTCTTCGATGAGGACTGGCCCGAAGATGCGACCAGCAGCCAGGACGTCCCTGATCCATGGGAATCCGTGAATCGCCGAACGCATCAACTCAACAAGGGCATGGACACCTGGTTTCTGCGACCGGTAACGAACGTCTACGGGCAGAGCCTCCCGAAGCAGGCGAAGCTGTCCGTGATGAATTTTTTCGAAAATCTCGGCGAGCCGGCAACCTTTGTCAACGATCTTCTCCAACGCGAATGGGACGATGCTGCGATCACATTCTCCCGATTCCTGGTCAATACAACCATCGGAGTCGCCGGACTTTTCGATCCCGCGCGCGTCATTTTCGACATGGACGGTCATAACTCGGACTTCGGACAGACCATGGCTCTCGCCGGGGTACCATCGGGCCCATATGTCGTTCTCCCCCTGATGGGGCCGAACAACCTGCGGGATTCGACCGGCCTGATCGTTGATCTGTTTCTGCGGCCAACCTTCTGGCTCCTCGGCCCCACCGAGTATATCGTCTACACGACTTTTCAGGGCACCGGGCACGGCATCGCCTTGCGCGAACGTCACGCACGAAACATGAGCGCTCTGGAGGAATCTTCGATCGATTACTACACGTCGCTGCGCAACGCCTACGGCCAGGATCGTGAGTCGGCTATCTGGTCACGCCGCGAAGACCACCGCTAGGGAGCGGAGGCCGCGAGTTCATCGCGTTTGCCGTCAACCGCCGCGATCAACGCATCAAAACCATCTCTTTTAAGAACTCCGGAGTACTCCGCACGTCGCAAAGCCAGCTCACTGACAGTGCCGTTGAGGAAGACGTCGATCACGCGCCAGCCCTCGGGAGTTTCGCGAAGCCGATAGTCCAGAGCGACATCATCATCTCCGGGGACGTGCAATATGGTTCGGACCAGAAAAGTTCCATGCCCCGCCTCGGACTCCTCGACGGTGGTAAAGGATTGCTCGGACCAACCGACAAATCTCCCGGCGTAGTTCTCGGTCATCAGCCCGGCAAAGCTCTCCCGCCAAATCGCCTGTTGCTCGGGGGTGAGCTGCTTCCAACCACGACCCAGAACTTTCTGTGCCATGAACCCGAGATCAAAGTTTTCCTGCAGCGAAGGTTGCAGCGCTGCGCTGCGCCCCTTCTGGTCCAGCGAATCGGAATTTCGCAGAAGGTCGAGGAGGTCGGTATTGAACGCCTCGACGACAACAACCCGCGAGCCGGCAGGCGGTGCAACCGCCATATCTCCCGCGGAACCAGCCGCAGGTTTGGCGGCAGGTTGAGCGGCAGGTTGAACGGCAGGAGCAGTTGCAGGACTGGCAACATCCGCCGCGATCGAGTCCTCCGCCCCGGCGGGCAGAGCGAGAAGAAGGCCGCTCAGGCATAGCGCACAAGATGAAAGCGCAATCTTCCCCAGCAAATCCCGAGCCCGGAGCATAGGACCGGGGTCGAGAGCGACGGGACGCGAAAACAGGAGAGGCTTCAGGCAACTTTGAGCAACAGGCACCAATAATTTCTAACAGCAACGCCGATCTTCGACAAAGCTGGTGGACCCTTGTGGGGAGCGTGGTCGGCAACGCTTGCTCCTGACGGGTGCGCGTGAGATGCCGGATAGATGAAGACTCGATTTCTTGGCTGGATTCCTCTTTTGGCAGCAGTTCTGTTCGCCGGAAGCTTTTTGACGGCACCGCTCGCTGGGGCACAAGATGGTGAATTCGGAACCTTCGACGGCGATATGGGTCGCGACGGGACCCTCGCGGCCCCAGGTGTGATTGCCGAGCCCGATGCCGGCGATGCGCCCTCGATCGGTTCCGTCGGAATTCCCGCTGGTGAGAATATTCCCGATGCGGGGGACGCTCCGTCGATCGGCTCGGTTGGTATTCCGGCGGGCGAAGGACTTGATGATGTCGGCGACAACCCCTCGATCGGCGAAAGCAGCCAAATTTTCGACTGAACCCGGTCAGGAGCCGGGGTCCCCGCGGGTCAATTCAACCAAGCCGCCCCGCAGCTGATCAAAACCAGGACCAGTACGATCCGGTGCAACAAGACGTTGCCACTCTTGATCGCGAGAAAAACCGCGACTCTGGCACCGAGGACCATACCCGCTGCCAGTGCGAGTCCCGGCAACCACTCGACCTGCCCCGCGGCGAGAAAAATCAGCAGCGAGAGCGCCGTGAAAGCGGCAGCGATCGCGCTCTTCATCCCATTCGCGTGCACCAGATCGTATCGGAGCAGACCGCCAAGCCCCGCGAGCAGAAAAATACCGACGCCCGCCTGCGCAAACCCGCCGTAGAGGCCGATCGCAAAGAAAGTGATGAAACTCTTCTTGTCGGGCGCTCGGGGTGCCTCATCGGTCGGTTCGGGGGCGATCAGCTTCGGAGCAAAGAGCATGGTCAGAGCGATCGTCGTCATGACCAGAAGCAGAATCGGCTTCAAGTACGAAGCCGGAATCTGGGAGGCTGACGCGGCCCCCACCGAGGCCCCCAACAAGGCAGGCACCAGGAGGGGGCCCAGACCTCGCCGGTCGAATTTTCCTTCGCGATCGAAAAACGTCACGCTCGCCAATGCCTGCGCCAGAACGGCAACCCGATTGGTGCCGTTCGCAAAATCCGCGGGCAAACCAAACAGCATCAAGGCCGGGAGCGTCAGCAAGGACCCCCCGCCGGCAAGCGTATTCATGAAGCCGGCGAAAATACCCACGAGAGCCAACAGTAAAAAATCCAGTTCCATTATCGCTCCAAAAGCTCGTGCATGGGCTCTCGGAGGCCGGCAAGTGCATCCCGGTGCAGGCGTCGTCGACTCTCGTAGAGCGAGGCGAGATCAGGGTCCGGTCGGACTTCGCTGGCAATGGGCGGGAGCGGACATACATCGACAGCCGCCTCGCCGCTCACGGACATCCGCGCCAAACGAGCCGCTCCGAGACTCGGTCCCATCTCGGCCCCCTCGGGGTACTGCAGGGGCTGACCAAGCGCGCTCGCGAGAATTCGGCCCCAATAGAGGCTGCGTGCGCCGCCGCCCGAAACCAGAATCGAATCCACAACGCCCCCGGCTGCGAGAAGCGCTTCTTGTCCGTCGGCAAAAGCGAATGCCACGCCTTCGAGGACCGCCTGCACCAGATCGCTGCGCGTCGTATCATGAGAAAGGCCCACAAAGGCGCCGCGCAACTCGGGATCATTCCACGGAGTTCGCTCACCCGACAGATATGGCAAGAAAAGAACTCGAGAGGACGATGCCCTCTCCTCGAGCTCGGCCAGAAGCAGCGCTTCCGTCTCCCCACCGGTTGCCCGTGCGACCCAGGAGAGACAACTGGCTGCGGATAGAAGCACCGCCGTCTGCACCCATGCCCCCGGCAAGGCATGACAAAAGGCATGCGATGCTGTGCTCGGGCTGGGCGCGAAACGGTCTCCGGCGAGCAGGAAGACACCCGATGTTCCCAAGGAGAGGAGCCCCTGGCCGGGACGTACGACGCCGGCGCCGATCGCACCCGCTGCATTATCGCCCGCACCGCCTGCCACGACCACTCCCGTCGAGAGCCCCCAGGCATTGGCCACCGTCGAGCGCAGCTCGCCTGCCGCGGCATTCCCTTCCACCAAGCGCGGCATATTCGTTTCGCACAAACCGGTAGCAGCGAGCATTTCGCTCGACCAGCGGCGGCCGCCCACATCCAACCAGAGAGTTCCGGCGGAATCCGCCATATCCGACACCGACTCGCCGGTCATCCGCAATCGCAGGTAGTCCTTGGGCAGCAGAACCTTCGTCAGGCGACGCGCGATTTCGGGTTCATGTTCCTGCACCCACAAAATCTTCGGCGCAGTGAAACCGGGGAACGCCAGGTTCCCGGTAATCTCGGGGAGACGCGGCTCCCGACGCAACAATTCCTCACATTGGGCAGCACTTCGACCATCGTTCCAGAGGATCGCTGGTCGGAGCACATGATCGGCATCGTCCAGAAGCGTGGCCCCGTGCATTTGCCCGGAGAGGCCGATGGCCTCCGTCGCCGCGAGTGCCTGCGGTGCCGCCGCCCGCAGTCGGGCGATGCCTTCTTCGGTAGCGCGCCACCAATCCTCGGGATCCTGCTCGGAGAAGAGCGGTTCGGGTCGAGACACCGCCAGGGAGACCGAAGCCTCAGCCAGCACTTTCTCACCTGCATCGACCAGCAATAACTTCACCGCCGAGGTTCCGACATCAATCCCCAAGAACATATGCAGATTCCTATGCCCTGTGCCCCTCGGATGCCAGACCTCGGCGGATTTACCTTGCGGGGTGATTCCCTCCGCGCGAGGCGCTAAACTGCATCCATGGCCGAGACACGACGGGACATTGCTCTGATCACGGGAGCCTCCGAGGGAATCGGGCGCGAACTCGCTCGTGCGTTCTCCGATGCCGGCTTTCATGTCGCTGTCGTCGCACGGAGTCGGGATCGCCTCGAGAGTTTGGCGGACGAACTCCGCTCGGCGGGCGGCCCTCGAGTCCACGCCTTGCCGCACGACCTTCTCGACCCGCATGCCCCGGTGGCCATCGCCGCGCAGTTGGAGGAGATGAGCTTCGATGTCGACGTCCTGGTCAACAATGCCGGCGTGATGGAGGTGGGGCGCTTTCACGAACAGGATGATTCTTCGGTTCTGGGCCAGGTCAACCTGAATGCAGTCGCACCCACCGCCCTCTGTCGCCAATTTATTCCGGGCATGGTTGCGCGCGGCCGGGGCCGGGTGCTCAATATCGCCTCGACAGCGGGATTTCAGGCAATGCCCGGCATGAGCACCTATGCCGCCTCGAAGGCCTACCTGCTCGCCTTGGGCGAGGGGCTCGCAGAAGAATTGATCGATACGGGAGTCACGGTCACCACCCTCGCTCCCGGCCCCGTGCAGACACAATTATGGCGCGGCGCACAACAAAACTCGCCGCGTGCGGGACGCATGATCCCTGACGCAATCCTCGGGGATGCGGCCGCGATTGCACAGGAGGGGTTCGCCGCCTGCATGGCCGGTGAGGTCGTACGCGTTCCCGGCCTGGGAAACCGACTCACGGCATCTATTTCGGATGTGATTCCGCGCTCGATCGTGCGACGCCTTGCTGGCGTCGTCGGTCGTCGGATCGTCTGATTTCGCGAGCCGGCGCCAGCAGATCCAACACCACCGCAAAATGGTCGCTGACATCGGAGTCCGTCAGCGCCAGATCCGCGTCTGCGAGAGCCTCGGGTAGCAGCCCCCGCGTATCAAATACAAAGGACTCAGCCTCGACTGCCGCTGCGCCATCGTAGAGAATCCAGTCCAGACGCCCCGGCGTGAACCGCGAACGCGGGTCCCGCCACGTGTGGTGAACCTCATCCCCGACCAGAGGCGCTTGCGCCGGCTGCAGGTCGCCGCCACCCTGCCCCAGTCCAGCCGACAGAACCTCCAACGGCTTGCGCGAGCCGACCAGATTAAAATCACCGCCGACGACGCGGATCGATTCCCTTGCATCAAATACCGAAGAGAGCATCCGATGAATCGCTTTGACTTCGGCCACCCGTGCCCGGTCCTGCCAACTCCCGGCAAAGCCGCAGCAGCGCAAATGAATTGAAGCGAATTCCACCGGGCCGAGCGCCGTATCCGTCCGCGCCGCGACGACCCGCAAGGACTCGTCTGGACGAAAGTCGTCCGCCGGAGCACCTTCGGGACGGTTGACCTTCGCCAAACCCAGCCGCGCAAGCGGCGTCCGGGACACCAACGCAACACCCCAGCCAGTCGAGGTCAGGGCATGCCACGGAGTTTCCCGGGGAACATGCGTATCAAACCAGGCGGCGAGCGACCGGCCATCCACCTTCTCCCACTCCTGGAGCATGATCATATCCGGATTCAGTGCTCGGAAGATCCGCGCAAATGGTTCCGGGTCCGCAAGCGGTCGCGCAAAAAAAACATTCCAGGAAACCAGTCGAATGCGTCCGTCGCCTCCATCCGGAATCGCCCGCAGACCCCGTTCCGATGCCGTTCGCGGCGGCAAACGAATCTGCAGAACCTTCGAGCGCCACGCGTCCGATGCCTCCTCGGATGCAACCGCGAGCACCAACGACAAACTCTTCGACTCCGAGCCCGTCGACATCACCGGCCGAGCGAGACGTAACTCAAAAGAGCGTGCTTCGGTGATCGGCGCAAAGATCAGCCCCAATCGCCCGGGACTCACAGCCTCGCCATCCACCGAAATCCCCGTGCCGACAACGCCGACCCCGGAACCACGCGCACCGGCCCTCCGGGTTGGCGAGAAGGTCACGACCAGATCCGGTCCCAGACCGAACGTTTTTCCCAGTCCCGCGTTGCTTGTCTCCGGGTTGTCATCCAGATCGAGAAAGAGTCGGATCGGATGCGGCGCGCCTTGCAGCGTGACCTTGGTCGGCAAGGTAAACTTCAGATAGATATATTCACCGTCCGCACGGGCTTGGATTTTTTCCGTCCACTCCGGGAACAATCCATCAATCCGCGGCGAGACCGCCGGCATAGAAAATGTTGGAACCGGGAGCGTCAGCAGCAAAAGGATTCCGACGAAAAGAGTCCGCCCCCGCAGCCTCATGACGAACGTGCTCGGCGAAGGACCAGAAAGCCTTCGCCGAGAATCCAGACATCGCAGATCAGAATCGCACCACCGATTCCCAACAAAAGAAAGCGTCCGCTTTCCCAATAGCGACTCATTTCTTCAGCCATGGCCAACAGCGTCACGCTGCTCAGGAAAAGCAGCGGAATCAGGGTGTAGCGGATAGACTTTCCCTGACGCTTCAACCACACCGACAGGATGAGCAAAGTCACGCCGGCGAGAAGCTGATTGGAGGTGCCGAAAAGGGGCCAGAGAATCAAGCCCCCCTGCCCGCTGCCCTGCGTCACGGCCAGCAACAAGGCGAGACCGATTCCAGTCGCCGAAGCAACGAAACGGTTCTGCAGAGGGCGGACGCCGTAGATCCCTCCGAGTTCAGCGATCACCAACCGCTGAATCCGCGCGCCGGTGTCCAGCGAAGTCGCCGCAAAGGCAATCACGATGACCGCCATAAAAGTCGACGCCGGCCCCTGCGGAATACCGACGCCGCCGAGGAACACGGCGCCACCGTCCACGAACGCCTCGAGCTTGGCTTGCAACCCCTGCGCCGCCCCCCAGCTGGCATAATGATGTTCCCACGCCGAGCGCGAGGAAAAGCCCGCGGTTGTCGCCAGCACAGCGAGCAAACCGAGCGCCCCTTCCCCGAGCATTCCTCCGTAGCCGATCGAGCGGGCATCAGTCATCTTCATGACCTGTTTCGACGTCGTCCCCGATGCGACCAGCGCATGGAACCCGGAAATAGCGCCACATGCGATCGTGATAAACAGAAAGGGAAACCAGGAGGGGGCCCCTTCGGGCGACAAATTGAGCGCGGGCGCGTGGATCTCCGGCCGCACAATCAGAAGCCCCAACGAAAGCAGCACCAGGGCTGTCACCAACTGATGGGCATTGAGCAGATCGCGTGGCTGCAAGAGGACCCAAACCGGCAGGACCGAAGCGACAAAACAATACGTCAGTAGAATCCAGACCCATTGCACAATGGACACCTGGGCCAACCACGGGGCCTGCGCGGCGACAGCATCTCCTGCGAATACCGCACCAAGCAAAAGAAGAAAGCAGATCAGAGATGGCCAGAGGATCGGAATCCCGCGGCGGTGCACCAGCCAACCGAGGCCGAGAGCGAAAAGAATCTGTACGTTGATCGGGAAAATAGAGCCAGGATAGGTGCGAAACAAGGTCGCGATGATAAAGGCGAAAACAGCCAGAACAATCCAGGTCAGAAACGTGATCACGAGAAGAGCGAGCGCCCGGAGGCGAGGGTTGAGAACGTCGCCTGCCAGATCGCCGATTGATCGGCCCTGATGGCGCAAGCTCAAAACCAGTGCGCCGAAATCATGCACCGCCCCCATGAACACCGTACCGACGCACACCCAGATCAAGGCCGGCAACCAACCCCAGATCACCGCCAGAGCAGGACCCACAATCGGGGCGGCTCCCGCAATGGAGCTATAGTGATGGCCGAGCAGAATCCGGCGCTCTGTCGGCACGAAATCCACACCGTCTTCGAACTCGCGCGAAGGAACCAGTTCATCTTCCCGGAGGGCGAAGATTTTCTCCGCCAGAAACCGGGAATAGAAGCGGTAGCCAAGGGCAAAGGCGACAAAGACGATAGCAGCGAGAGTAGCGGCGTTCACAACGTCCCTACCCTAGCTTCCCGGCACCACCCGGTGCAAAAGCTGACAAAAAAAGGGAGGCAGCAAAGCTGCCTCCCTTTTCCATCCGACGGAGATCTTTTTCAGTTTCGATCGCCGCACGGAAATGTCTTGTCCGGGATCCGTCGTGGATCGGAGCGCCGAGTATCCTTGGTGGAGCAACCGATGATGCCACCACCCACCGAATCATATACGGCGTATTTGATGGACGTGCTGAGCAGATCACCAGGGGTGCCGAACTGGCCCTGATCGGGACAGCAGACCTCATAATGCAGCCAGTAACGTTGGCGCCCCTTGCCCTCGATCGTCTGACCATCGACGAGAGTCACGATCCCGCCGGGAGTGGTTGCCTCGTTGACCTGTTCGAGGCTGGTCAGAGTCGCTGTGACTTTATTGCCGGGGCAATTCGGACCCTGTCCGAGAGGACACGCCTTGACGTTGGGAATTCGGTAGCGCTCGACGCAACCAGCGACGCTCCCCACAGGCTCGCCGCCACAGGCTGCGATGCTTGTGTCTCTGACGGCAACCACTTCATCCAAGGTCCGCGTGAGGTTTTCCGTATCCCAGGCCAACCAGGAGATCTTGGAGCTCGCAGTGTTCTTGAAGACATGAAAGCGGCCCATCGCGTCCAATGCCCCGAGCTTGCTCTTGCAGGGCCCTGCGTGGCAGAGGGTGAAGGGTGTGGTGTCCTCGCAGATGCCGCGCTCGTAGCGGGTGATGGCCGCCGCCGGTTCACAGGCTTCCACCTCGGTTGCGGGCATCCAGGCCGCGACGAGAACGACAGACAAAAGAAGAAATCGGATAAAACTTCCTGGCAAATTGAGCATTCGGGTTATCCTTATTATTGAGGGGGGGCAGCTCTGTGAGCTTTGCTACGGTCTCTGCCCTGCAGCATAGCATGAGCTTCGGCTGGATTACTAGCCCCATCGCAGCTCTCGAGCCGAAATCTTGGCCGCCCGAAAAACCCGGATGAATCCTCGGCTCTTCTATGCTTTTCTGAAAAATCTTCCGGAATTTCTCCGGTATTTTCAGCTGCAGGTTGATGATCAAATCCATGCGAAAAGACCGCAAAAATCCGAGCCGAATCGGTATCTTTTGCTGGATCGGCGCCCTGCTGATGGGTTTTGTGCCCGCAGACGCCGAATTTGCGGCGGCACATTCGCTGGATGCGCAGGCGCCGACCCATCTCACGACACGCCCCGCAGCCCTCGCGCGCGGGGTTGGTCGGGAATTCATCGCGATCCCCGAATCTGAGGCAAATCCAGAGGCTTTGGCGCTCTATGTGCAAGGCCTCGCGCAGCTACACGGCTATCGATGGATCGAAGCCGCACGGGCCTTCCACACGTCTTTGCGGCTCGACCCGACTCTCGTATTGGCCGAGCTCGGTCTGGTCCGGGCCTACGAGGCGATGAAAGACCCTGTCAGAGCTGACCTTCACCTGGAGAGAGCACGCGCCCTCGAAGCCGAGGCCGGCTCCCGCGAGGCGCTGCTGATCGAGGCAATGGCCCTCCGGCGGCAAGGCCACCAGACGGGTCCGAACGGACAAGCCGCTCACCTCGCCTACCGGCGCGCACTGGACGGGATTCTCAAGGTCTACCCGGAGGACGTCGAAGTCCTCCTGCTGCGCGGAAACGCTTCCGAAGCCGTTGCCTGGGGCAAGGGCATGAGCGGAAGGGAAGCCTCCATTCCGTATTACGAATCCGCCATTCGCATCGCCCCGGAGCACCCCGGTGCCCGGCACTATCTGGCCCATTCTTACGAAAATACCGGGCGCTATTTTGAGGCCGCGAGCGAAGCCGCACGGTTTGCTCGCCTGGCTCCGCGAGTGCCCCATGCCCGCCATATGTATGCCCATACGCTGCCGCGGATCGGAAAGTGGGACGTTGCCGTCGAGGAATTGGAAGCAGCCGACGCGCTGGAAAGAGAGTATTTTCGCGAAGAGGGCATTCCTGCCGATGCCGACTGGCATCGTGTCCACAACCTCTCGCTTCTGGGGCTGGCCTACTTGCGCGTCGGTCGCAACCGCGAAGCTGCCGCCGCCCTCCGCGAAGCGTTCCGGACGCCGGTTCCGGACCCGCAAACGGTGACCTGGCACACCATCTGGCCGGAGTACCTGCTCTATGCCGGGCGGAATGATGAGGCTCTGGCCGCTGCGCGCAAACTCTCCAGCAACCCGAATTCGATCAGCCAGATCGTCGGTCTGGCGCTTGAGGGCGAAGCCGCGTTGAACGCAGCCGATATGAAACGTGCGAACGAAGCACTGGTTGCAGCCCGGAACCGGCTCGCGCTCTACCAGAGTCGCGAAGCTCGGCAGCACCCGATGGGATCGCCGATGGGCTGGGTGGCCGAGGGCTCGATTCAGATGCTAGCCGATCGGATCGCCCTGCGAACATCGACCCCCACGGACTCACATCGCGCGATCGAGGAACGCGCGACTGAAATCGCCGGTCGGCCCGGCCTCGATGGTTGGGGCGCGGGGTGGCTTCGCCTTCTGCGGCTGGAGAAACAAGCGCGCGCCGCCGGCCATGTGGCACTCGCCGACCGACTCGCTACTCTATCCGGGGGGTCTCCTGCCCCGAACGAATCCGATGCGTCAAGATAACCGCCCATATACTCTGGTGCGCCTTCTGGGTGCCTACAGCGATTGGTACGCGAAGCGATTCCTCCACCCACAATTTGAGTCCATCGGTCCCGGTGCGGACTTTCGAAAACCCACCTGCTTCGAGATCGTCGGGCCGCGGGTTTCTGTTGGCGATCACTTTCACGCCATGGCGACCAAGGACGGCCGGATCCGACTGGTCACCTGGCCCGAGACCGAGGGGCGCATTGAAATCGGCAGTTATGTCGCGCTCTCCCCGGGCGTGCGCATCAAAAGTGCGACCTCTGTCAAAATCGGCGACTCCTGCGTGATCGCGGAAAATGTCTACATCACGGATGCCGACTGGCATGGCATCTACGAGCGAATCTATCCGCCAGGCGAGATGGCGCCGGTCGAGATTGGCAATAATGTCTGGATCAGCGATCGAGCCACCGTTCTCAAAGGCGTGCGGATCGGTGATAACAGCATTGTGGCCGCTGGTGCCGTGGTCACCTCGGACGTGCCGCCCGACACGATTGTCGGCGGCGTTCCCGCGAAACCGATCCGGCAGTTGGACCCCAAAGCTCGCTACTCGACTCGACGCGACATGTTCCAGTCGAAAAAACCCTACGAAGAGCTGGAGGAAGATATGGAACGGCGCTTTCTCGGGCCCAACCGATGGCTGGATTGGATACGCTCGCTGATCTCGCCCTCGCCGCGCGATTGAGGAATCTGCCATGACCATGAACGCCCAAATGCCCAAGGAAGCCTGCGCCATTGCCGAACAAGCAAAAGGATTCCTCGACCCTGCCGAGGGTCTTCGCCTCTTCTCGCTCGCACGCGACCACGCCCACCTCGGACCGGTCGTCGAGATCGGGAGCTACTGCGGCAAATCCTCGATCTACCTCGGTTCCGGCGTGAAGGCCGCCGACGGACTGCTGGTCTGTGTCGACCACCACCGTGGCTCGGAGGAGCACCAACCGGGCGAGGGATACCACGACCCCGACTTGCTCGACGGGGCGATCGGCAAGGTCGACAGCCTACCCCACCTGCGGCATAACCTGCATGCAGCAGGCCTCGAAGACGCCACCGTCATCGCCGTTGCCGGCAGCCTCGCGGCCGCAAAACTCGTAAGCGCTCCGCTGGGCATGGTCTTCATCGATGGCGGCCACAGCATGGAAGCGGCTCAGGCGGACTACTGCACCTGGGCCGGCAAGGTCGCCCCGGGTGGAATTCTCGCCATCCACGATCTTTTCCCGGACCCCGAGACCGGAGGCCAGGCTCCCATCACGATCTATCGGCAAGCCGCCGCCTCGGAACTTTTCGAGCCGCTGGAAACCACCGGCACCCTCGGCGCATTGCGACGCCGCTGAACCTTTCCCGGTTCCGCAGGCGCCCCGACCCCCGATTTCAATCAGCGGCCGTCGCCGCCAATTCCTTGTCCTGATGCTTCGACGACGAAGCCGAGGCGGCCACCGCGACCTCGCGCTTCTCGGCAACCTCAAACTCCTCGCCAGCCAGACTCCGGAAGAACCCCGCAGTTGCGGATACACCTTCAATCGCATCCGCGGCCATCAAGACGGTTGCTGCGGTCCAGGGTGTCTCTTCCCCGTCAGGATAAAGTTCTCGTTCCGGATGAGTGACTCCAGTCCAATAGCCACCATCCGCCGTGCGAAGCGGGTGCACCCACGACAACATCTGCCGCGCGCGACTCGTCAAGCCAACCGCGTCCAACGCCAGCACCAATTCGCAGGTCTCGGCAACGGTGTACCAGGGGCGATCCACAACGCAGCGGATTCCGACGCCCTCTTCGACGAAGCCTTCCGTGGTATCGACTTCGAGCAATCGGTCACGGCCCTCGGAACCCCGCAGGGCACCGCCGAGCACAGGGTAATACCAATCCATGGAAAAACGACCGACCTCCTCGGGCAAATCCGTATCTTCAAAACGCTCGACGTTATGGCGCAGGACAAAGGCCAGTCGCTCCAGAGCGCTCTGCCAATCCGACTTGTCGTAACCGAGGGCTTTCGCGATTCGCATCGCGCAAACGAGACTTCCATGAATCGAGGACGAACCGGTGAGCAAGGGGGCATCCCAGAACTTCCCCTCGGCTGTCACCGCCCAGGAGAAACCCCCACACGGGAGTTGGTGCTTGGCGACAAAATCGATGGCGCGCTCGACACACGGCCACATTTCCTCGAGAAACTCGCGGTCGGGTGCCGCCAGATGCAGGTACCAGACCCCGGCGGCGATGTAGGCTGCATGGTTCGTTTGTCGCGTCGGGTCCACGACCTCCCGGCCGCGCAACTCTGCGGGCCAGGCGCCATCTGATTCCTGCGTTTGGGCCGAGAATCGCAAGGCGTGCCTCGCTTGCTCCGTATAACCGGCCAGTGCCAGCCCCATGGCTGCATGGATATGATCCCAGGGATCCATCTTGCCGCCTGCGGCCCAGGGGATCATCCCGTCGGGTTCCTGCATGGAGGCAATCCATGCCGCCGTTACCTTGAAATGCTCTTCCCCAATGGGATTCCGCCCGCCACTTCCCGTCATTCGATTCATCCCTTAATTGCGTAAAAAACCACGCTCTTGCCGATCAGCGGGTTCAAAAGTTTCTCTGTAAATTGCGTCAACCACGGTTTTTCCATCATGTCCCAGACCAACAAGCGATGGTAAACTCGGACCGGCCAAGCGGCCTCGTTCTCCAAACCGAAGAAGCACTTCAACCACCAGTAGGGCGCATGGAGTGCATGCGCATAATGCGTTGCCTCGATGTGGTAGCCATTTCGTTCCAGCATCTGGGGAAGTTCCTGATCGCGATAAATCCGAACATGGCCTCCCACACTCTTGGGGGCCGGGTATTCGTCCGAAAGCGCCCAGCAAACCGCTTCCGGCCCCTCGCGGGGGACGGATACCGCCAGCGTTCCACCGGGACGAAGAACCCGGGAGACCTCGGCGAGCGCAAGTTCGTCTTCCTCGAGGTGCTCCATTACCTCCGAGATAATCACGCAATCGAATTCGCCATCGGCAAAGGGCAGGTCGTAGCTGCTGCCGCGAATCGAGGCCGCGGGGCCCGGATCCTCGACGGCGCCGCCCATCTCGAAATCGATCGATCGCATCTCATCCAACCGCTGGCTGGTGACACGGACTTCCTGCTCTCCCAGATCGAGACCGACAGCCGTCACTCCCGGATACCGAAGCGTATGTTGGACATGGCGTCCCTCGCCACAGCCCACATCCAATATCTTCGCACCCGGCTTCAACGCCAGCCGGTCGAGCTCGATGGTCAACATGCGGCTCGCTCCTCTCGCAAAGCCATCGCTTCGCGATAGACATCCACGGTTCGTTCGGCGGCCCGGCGCCAGGTGAAGTTCTCCAGAACACGGCGGCGGCCGGCCGCGCCCATCGTTGCGCGCCTCTCCTCGGTCATGCTGAGCACTTCGCGAATCGCGCGCGCCAGATCGGCGGCATCACCGGGTTCCGCGAGAACACCGCATTGACCATCTTCGCCGACAACCTCAGGCAGCGCGCCACCTCGGGTGGAAACCAGGGGGACTTCGCAGGCCATGGCTTCACCGGCCGGGAAACCGAAGCCTTCGTAGAGAGAAGGCACAACGGCCAGAGTCGCCCGGGAGTAGCGCTCTGCAATTTCATGGTCTTCCACACGACCGGTGAACTCGATCGCACCGTCGAGCCCCAGCTCGCGGATACGATCTGCGGTCCCGGTTCGCTGTCCGGGTTCGCCGATCACCGTCAGTTCCATATCCGGATGAGTTTCCCGAATCAGCGCCAGAGCCTCTGCGAGAAATCGGAAGCCTTTCAGGGGCTGATCGGCAGAAAGCGTGGTGATCAGACGGTTGGGAACGCGCACCGCGCCTGCGATCGGCTGGAAGACATCCACATGGATGCCATTGCCAACGACCCGCATCCGATTTTCAGGAATCCGATATTCAGCGGCGATATCCTGCCGCGAGCAATCCGAAACCGTCATGACCCGCTCCATCTGGCGCGCCACGCGGATCTGCTCGGGGAGGAAATTATAGAAGCGGAAATGCCCCCACCACTGTTTCAAGCCACGGCTGGCTTCGAGCGCGAGCCGACGATCCCGGGTCACGGGATGATGAATCGTCGCGACCAACGGTGCGTGGGCCTGCAGGGGCAGCAGAGCCGCTCCCAGCGACTGATTGTCATGGAGAATATCGTAAGGGAACCCTCCCTCCAAGGACGTCAGGCGACGAGCGGCCCGACGGCAGAAGGTAATCGGTTCCTTGAAACCGCCCGTGACCGTGCTCGCCCACTCGGCGAAGTCGATGGAGTCCCGCACCTGACGAAGCGCCTCATGTCGGGGCTTGTCGGGATCGTTCCAGAGATCGAGGGACGGAATCTCGTGCAGCGCAACACCGTCGAGGAGCTCCGGATAAGGCTGACCACTCCACACGTCGACGTGATGGCCCAGCTCCACGAGGGCACGGGAGAGCAATCGGATATAAATCCCCTGCCCTCCTGAACGTGGATTCCCACGATACGTGAGCATCCCAATGCGTAGCGGTGCGTCCAAATGTGAAACCGATCCCCAAAAAAACCTTTAAAAGATGGATCGAGGCCCCATTGTCGAGCCGCAGAACGCAGCTCATCCCCCCCGACCATTTCGTATCCGATTTGTTAGATAACGAGAGGGAAACTCGCAATACCCCCATCGAACATTGTTTTAAACCTGCCGATTTTTATCGGCTGGGTATGCGAAAATCCTGAGAATCTGCTTGTTATCGGGCTGTGAGAGACTCCACGACCCAAGAGCAACCCAATCCCGAACACGCACCTTCTTTCGCCGGGATGCCGCGCGTCGACCGCAGGGGAGCGGATGAAATCGAAATTCGTTGGGATGAGGGGCCGGAAAGCGAGATCCTGGTCGCCACGCACCCTACCTCCACCGCAGCCAGTGACGGGGTCTCGGCTGGCCTTCTGACCTCCGGCGGCAAGCGCCTCCGCGGGTATCCCCGCCACCAGCGTCGGTACTTTCAGCTTCGCCCCACCGATGGAACGGCGCCCCGCTGGGTCGCGGAGCGCCGTTTGGGACTCGACGGACAACCGAACCTGCGTGACCTCGGCGGATACGCGGCCGCGGACGGGCGAAACATTCGCTGGGGCCAGCTCTTTCGCTCCGGTGCTCTGAGCGAGCTCAGCGAAGCAGACCGGGGGACGCTGGACGATCTCGGAATTCGGGTCGTCTGCGATTTCCGTACGCCCCTCGAGCGCGAACGCGAGCCGCATGAATTCAGCGACCACCAACCACCCGAACAGATCGCGGTCAGCCGCGAGCAGCTAGCCGGGGCGCTCCAGCCCGATGATATGCGCGAGCGCATGTCTGCCGGAAACTTCGATGACCTCGAGATCGGCACCCTTCTCGTCGACGGCAATGATGCGTTTGCGACCAGCCATCGCTCGCCCTTCAAGAACATGATCCATGTGGCCTGCAGCGCAGAAAACTATCCCCTGCTGGTCAATTGTACGGCCGGGAAGGATCGGGCCGGTTTTGCCTCCGCGGTGCTCTTGATGGCACTCGGGGTTCCCCGCGCCACCGTGCAGCACGACTATCTCCTCTCCGGCTACTTTCGTCGGGAGGATTCCGCTCGGAAAATGAAGATGATCCGCCAGCAAGTGCCCCCCGAAGTCGATGTCTCGGTGCTCAGTCCCTTGTTCGAAACTCGTCCGGAATATATCCAGGCCGCCTTTGCCGCGATCGACCGGGAATGGGGATCCGATAAGGCCTTTCTCACCGACGGCCTCGAGGTCAGCCTCGACCAGATCGAGGCGCTCCGCGATCGGTTGCTGGAATAAGTTTCCGGCGGCCGACGGGAGCGCGCGGATCTGATTGCACACATGTCATGTGAGACATACACCTCTGGATATGCCCACGACATTCAATCTTGCTGACCTCTTTGAACGCGTTGCCGATCAGGTTCCCGAACGAACCGCTCTGATCTGCGGCGAAACCAGAACGACCTTCGGTGCCCTCGAGGCGCGTGCCAACCAGATCGCCCACCATCTCCTCGCAAACGGCGTCGGCCCGGGCGATCAGGTCGGCCTCTACCTCTACAACGGCAACGAATTTATCGAGGCTATGTGGGCCTGCTTCAAAATTCGCGCCGTCCCGGTCAACGTCAACTACCGCTACGTCGATGATGAGCTGCTCTATCTCTTCAACAACGCCGATATGGTGGCCTGCGTTCACGCACAGGAGTTCGTGCCGCACATCGAAAAGGTGCGTAGTGCCGCACCCAGACTTCAGGCGCTGCTCTCGGTTGCGGACGGCTCCGGACATGATCCCGCCAGCATCGGCTCGGTTGAATTTGAAGCCGCCCGACGTGCACAGCGCGAGGACCGCGACTTCGAAGATCGCGAGGAGGATGATCTTTTTATTCTCTACACCGGCGGCACAACCGGCATGCCCAAGGGCGTGATGTGGCCCCACAAGAATCTATTCATGGCCGCTCTTGGCGGAGGGGGTTATCTCACCGGCAACGGTCCTTGCGACAAGCCGGCAGATATCGACCAACGGATCCTGGAGAACCCGATGATCGGCATGGCGCTCGCGCCGCTCATGCACGGCGCGTGCTGGTGGTACGCACTGATTCAGATGCTGGCCGGGTCGACGGTCGTGCTGAACCCCAACCGCAACTTCGACGGCAGCGGTATCTGGGACATTTGCGAGCGCGAGCGAGTGAATTCGCTGGCGATCGTGGGCGATGCCATGGCCATCCCGCTGATCGATGCCCTCGCCGAAAATCCCGATCGCTGGGACCTGACCTCGATGTTCAACATCGGCTCCGGTGGCGCGGTCTTTTCACCCGCAAGCCAGCAAGCGTTTCGAGATCATTTCCCCAACGTCTTTATCTCGAACTCGTTCGGATCCTCCGAGTCGGGCAATATGGGCTTTGACTCAGGCAACAAGCGCGAAGCCGGCGGTCTCGGCAACGTGGTGAAATCCGACTTCATGGATGTCATCACAGAGGAAGAAGGCCCCGAGGGCGCCGTTCATCGGCACGCAAAACCCGGAGAAGACGGCATCTTCGCCCGGTCGGGCTACATCCCGCGGGGATACTATGGCGACCCCGAAAAAACGGCCAGGACGTTTGTCCCCGTCGATGGCAAGACATGGCTGCTCACCGGTGACGAAGCCCGTCTGGAAACCGACGATTCGATCACCGTCTTCGGTCGCGGTTCGAATTGCATCAACTCCGGCGGCGAGAAAATCTTCCCCGAAGAGGTGGAGCAAGCCCTCAAGGTCCACCCCCATGTCTTTGATGCGCTCGTTGTCGCCACCCCGGACGAGCGATGGGGCAGCAAGGTGACCGCGGTCGTCGCCCTGCGCGGCGACGGAAGCCTGACACTCGCAGAACTGCAGGAATCCGCCCGCAACCATATCTCGGGGTACAAAGTCCCCCGAGAACTCCATATCGTGGACGAAGTCCCGCGGGCACCCAGCGGCAAACCAGACTACCCACGTGCGCAAGAGATTGCTTTGGAAGGCAGCTGTCGGGTCTAGAGGCGCGGCGTGCGGGCCGAGAAAGTCTCCGTGCACGAGCGACAGAAATGGCGTAGAATCGGGGCCATGACGACGCAGGTGACTCCTTGATGCAATTTCCCAATATGGTGGAACTCGCGATCCCCTTCTTCGGGATCACCCTGCTCATCGAGGCATTCCTGTCGCGCTTTCGGTCCGATATCGACTACGAACTCAAGGATACGCTCGCCAGTATCACGATGGGCGTCGGCAACGTTCTCGTCGGTTCCACCGTCGGCATGCTCGTCTATTATGCCTACGTCTTCGTATACGAGTTCCGCTTTTTCGATCCTGGATTCGCATGGTGGGTCTTCCCCCTGTGTTTTTTCGCGGAAGATTTCGCCTACTACTGGTTTCATCGGATCGGGCATGAGTCCCGTTGGTTCTGGGCCAGCCACGTGATTCACCACAGCTCGCAAAAATACAATCTCTCCACCGCGCTGCGCCAGACATGGACCAGCACCATCACAATGAATTTCATCTTCCACCTGCCGCTGCTTCTCCTCGGCTTTCCACCGACCATGGTGCTGTTTTTTCAGGGCCTCAGTCTGGTCTACCAATATTGGATCCACACCGAAGCGATCGGGAAAATGCCGCGATGGTTTGAGGCCATCGCCAACACGCCCAGCCACCACCGAGTCCACCATGCCACCAACCCGCGTTACCTCGACGCGAACTACGCGGGCGTTCTGATCGTCTGGGATCGAATAATGGGAACCTTTGTCGCGGAGCAACAGACGGACCCTCCCGCCTACGGCATCGTCAAGAACCTGAAGACATTCAATCCGTTTCGGATCGCCTTTCACGAATGGGCGGCTATCGCCCGTGACGTCACCAGTACAAGAAAGCCCGAGGAAATCGCGAGGTACCTGTTCGGATCCCCAGGCTGGAGCCCGGACGGCTCGCGGCAGACCACAGCCGACATCAAGGCGCAGTGGCGTCGGGAGCAAGTTCTGCCTGAACCCGCCTCCGGCACGGCCTCCGAGCCAGCCTCCGAGCCTGCCTGAGAGCCTGCCTGAGAGCCTGCCATCAAGTTGACCTTCGAGTTGACCTGCGTGTCCACCAGGTCTCTGCTACCTTGCTTGCATGCCGCTTACCGGAAAACAGCGACGCCAACTGCGTGGACTCGGACACGGACTGCCTCCGGTGGTCCAGATCGGCAAGTCCGGACTCAGCGAATCGGTGAAAAACGCCATCGATGAGCAACTGCTCGCTCATGAGTTGATCAAGGTGCGGCGCTCGAGCGACTGTCCTCTGGATAAAAATGCCATCGCGGCCGCCATCGAAGCCGACCTCGGCTGCGAGATCGCCCAGAAACTCGGCCATACGTTACTTCTCTATCGCGCCCACCCGGACAACCCCGGCATTGAGCTCGCTTGAGTGCGACGTCGCCCTGAAGTCAGAAACCGCACACGGAGTCCCCGACGGGCGCCAACATCGGCCCTCGGTCTGCGTCGAGAAGGCCGCGCCCATAATCCCGAACGGCGTGCGCCCGGATCGATTGCGTATTGCGGTCGGTAGGGATGCCAAGGCTGCCGACCGCGAGGTCCGCGCCAACCCCGAACAAGCCCGCGAAGGCGGGCAGTCGATGGCCCCCGGCAGCGCTGGCAACCATCACAAATTCCCCCGATTCCAACAGCCTCAAAGACAGGATTGGAGATATCCATGAGCACCGAAAAAGTCGCATTGGTCACAGGAACCAGTACCGGTATCGGTCTGGCGACAGCCATAGACCTCGCCCGAAACGGTTACTCGGTGTTCGCCGGCATGCGCAATCCCGGCAAATCCGAGGCCTTGCGCGAAGCAGCCGAAGGATTGCCTGTGACCGTCGTGCAAATGGACGTCACCGAAGACGCCTCGGTCGCGGGCGCCATCGAGGCCGCCGGCGGCCCGCAGGCAATCGATGTCCTCGTCAACAATGCGGGGATGGGCGGCGCGACGCCTCTGGAAATCACGCCCATGGCAGAGCACGAAGCGATGTTCCAAACCAACTACTTCGGCGCCATTCGCTGCATTCAGGCTGTCCTCCCCGCGATGCGCGAGCGACGCTCGGGCTGCATCGTCAACATCACCTCCATGGAGGGTCTGGTCGCCATGCCGAATCAGGTGGCGTACTCGGCGTCCAAATGGGCGCTGGAATGTGCCGGCGAAGCACTGGCGCATGAGGTATCGAGGTTTGGCGTACGCGTCGTCAATGTCGAACCTGGTGTGATCATGACCAAGATCTTCGAGAATTCCGCGCCGGCCACTCGCTACGACAAGACCTCTCCCTACGTCGACCTCATGCGACGCAACGGCAAGATGTTCGTGGCGGGCTTTGTCTCTGCGGTGCAACCCGAAACCGTCGCCGAGACCATCCGCGAGGCCATCGAGACCGATGACTATCGTCTGCGCTGGCCGGTCGGTGAAGACGCGCACGGCATCCGCGCCGGGCGCGGTCGCATGTCGGATGAGCAATGGGTGGCCATGGGAGGCGACCTGTCCGACGAAGAATACAACAGCCTCTACGAAGACAATTTCGGCATCAGACTGAAATAGAGAAAGACCACCTCGAGGCGTTGTTCAACAGCCGGCCTTCGGCCATGGCCATCCAACGGCCACGATTTCGCACCGAGAAACCCAGCCCGCAGCCGAAGTCGCCCCGCTCCTCACTGTGCGTCTTGCACATCGAGCGAATCGCGCAGCTCCGGTTTCATGAATTTACCGCTCGCATTGCGCGGCAACGCCGAATCCATGAACCAGATATAGCGTGGCGCCTTGAAGGCGGCGATCCGCTCTTTCACAAAAGCGCGCAGCGCATCCGCATCCACTGACACACCGTCGGCCAGCACGACTGCCGCACCAACCTCTTCGCCAAGCCGATCATCAGGCACGCCGATCACGGCGCATTCAGCCACCGCGTCATGCTCGAAGATCGCCGCCTCGACCTCGGCGCAGTAAACGTTCTCGCCGCCGCGTAGAAGCATATCCTTGGCCCGATCCACAATCGCCACAAAACCATCTTCGTCGATGCGCGCGATATCACCGGTATGCAACCATCCGTTGGTGATGCTCTCGGCCGTCGCCTCGGGACGGTTCAGATAGCCGCGGATCACCTGACCACCGCGGACGCAGAGCTCGCCGACCCCGCCGTCGGTGACCGGCTTGCCATCCGGTCCCTCGATCATGGTTTCAAAAACCGGCAAAATAGGTCCCACGGTCTCGGGCTTGTCGACGAAATAATCCGCCGAGTTCATGGTGATCACACCACAGGCCTCGGTCATGCCATAGCCGGTCCCTGGACGGGCACTGGATACCCGTGACTCGATCTTCTCGACCAGATCGGGCTGAATCGCCGCCCCGCCGCCGCCGAGCGACTTCAGCGAGGAGGTGTCCGATTTCGCAAAATCCTCATGGGCGATCAATTCACGCGACATCACGGGCACACCCGAGATCGTCGTCACGCGCTCCTGCTCGATCAGTTCCAATGCCCGACCCGCGTCCCATTTATAGACCAGGATGAGCTTGGCTCCGGTGAGCGAGGCGCCGTGCATCACACAATTGCAGGCGGTGACGTGAAACAGCGGCGTCACGACGAGAAAAGCTGGCGGGTAGGAGACCTCGCCGGCAACCGGCGCCCGGGTCTTGCCCGCGGCGGCCAATGCGGCGGGCGAGGCGGCATTCCAGAACGCCATGCTCATGATATTGTTGGTGCAACCGCGGTGGGTGAGTTGTGCGCCCTTGGGCACACCCGTGGTTCCGGACGTATAAAAAATGCAGGCGTCCGAATCCGGGTCGATCTCCACCTCGGGCATGGTCCCCTCGCCCGCCACCAGTTCCGACCAGGGCTGCGATCCGGCAGGCGCACCCTCGCTCACGCGCACGGTAATGATTTGAAAGTCGCCGACTTGATCGCGGACCGGCTCCAGCCGCTCGAGTCGCTCCTTGTCGGCAATCAGCAATGTCGGTTTCGCGTCATTCAGGGCATAGACCATTTCGGGTCCTGTCCACCAGGCATTCATACCGACCACACTCGCCCCCACCGAGATCGCCGCCCAATAGGAGAGCACCCATTCCGGATAGTTGCGCATGGCAACCGCAATGCGATCACCGGGCTTCACCCCGAAGCGGTCGACCAAATTGCGCGCGGCCGCCGCGACCAGCTTGTGGGACTCGGCATAGGTGAGCCGTTCGTCCTCATACACCAGATAATCGGCATCCCCGTGGCCGGCGGTCCCCAACCAGACCTGGCGCATATCCGCCGGCGCGTTCTTGTAGGTGCGCAGGGCGACCCCGTCGAGCTCAACTTCAGCGATCTCGAAGGGTCCGCCTTCGCCGGTGAGCTGCGCTGTGATTTCGTGAAGTTCCTTGTACATTTCCGTTCTCCCATCCCGGGTTGCCGTCAGGCTCCGAACCTTAGCGGCCCGCACGCGTGTCCTCAAAGCGGCGGTCGGCCCCTGCGCCAGCGTTAAGGAGGCCGCGGACATCGATCGCGCGTCCTCAGCGCGGTGCGAGTCCGCCGAGCATGACGTCGAGCAGAAGATGGATCAATTCCTCGCGATCTTCGATGCCGCGTTTCTGCGCAACACCCATCCGCAAGGCCTCGGCGCAGCCGAGGATCGAGGCCCACAGAATCATCGTGAGCTTGTCGGGGGGCAGATCACGGATCGCGCCTGCCTCCTGGGCCGACACAAAAAGCCGCCGCACGAAATTAAAGGCTTCATCATCGGCGGCCCGCAGCTCCGGATCGTCACGGTCGACGCTGATTTCCGCCCCGAAGACGATTTCGTGGTAAGCCGCATCCTCCACGGCAAACTGCAGATAGCCCTGCGCGACCGCGGCCAACTGGACCAGAGGGTCCGGATCGAGATCGGCGGCCGCCTGGTCCATCCGGTCGGCCAGTTTGCGGAAACCGTCGGCGGCAACAGCCGCAAGCAGCGCGTCCTTGTTCTTGTAGTGAGCATACGGGGCGGTGTGCGTGACCCCGGTGCGCCGGGCGAGTTCCCGAAAGGTCAGGCCTTTCTCGCCGCTCTCCTGCACGATCTCTAGCGCGACGGTCTTGAGAGCCTCCTTGAGGCGCCCGTGGTGGTAGGCCTGCGCCTCGGAATCCGGGTTTTTTTCTTCATTTGCCATCGAGTTCTCCCCGGCTTCAGACGTACCATTTGAACTTACTATTAGAAAGTAACTTTACGGAAGAAACCCATGGCGGCGAAAAAATAAAAGAAAAAGTTCCCGTATTACATAGCATTTGCATTTTCTTTACAGTGCTTAGTTGACAGTGTTTAGTTTCTTTCCTATCAATACTTTCCATTGTAAAGATCTTCTAACGAAGCCAACCAAGGAGAGAGAAAAATGAACACGAACGAAAATGCGATCCGGAAATTTTATCGAAACCACTCCATCAAGGGTCTGATCGGGATGCTCTCAATCGTCGCGATCTGCGCGGCCAATACACCTGCACAGGCAATGTCGGAGGGTGCAAAGTGCGCAATGAAGGCAGACCTCCTGAAAGGAGATCTCAGCCTGTGCCTCAGCAAGGCGGACGCAAACGTCTCGAAGGGTCGATCAGCGGACACGCGAAAAGCTGACAAAAAATGTCATCTGAAGTTTCTGGCAGGCTGGGAGAAGACCCGGGTCAAAGCGCAGAGCAAGGACGCCGAGCTTGGTGACAACTGTGCCGGGCGAATGACGGACGCAGAATCCAGAGCGTCGCAGGCCTCCGTGCTGGCTGCGTTCGAGCGCAACCTGGAAGAGTTCGGAGTCCGTAACAGAGACCTCGCAGCCAATTCCACGATTCGAAGTCTGATTGAAGAAGTACCCAACGCGACCTTCACATCTTGCGATGAACCGGAGCTCACGAATGGGCAATGTCGGCGCCGGCGATCGAGCGCAGACAAAGATCCGAGTGCTTCTGCGGGACTCTTTCGAGGTTGTATTCCGATGGACACGGACAGCGAAGATCCAGGTTTGGGTAACATGTCCATTCACGGCGATGAAGACCAGCCGATAATCAACGATGAATTCGATGACGTCATGGATCAAGAATATCACGTGTTGGCGGACGACACCTGCGACTGCGCGGAGGCGCGGGTGACACAGCTCTTCGAGGTCGAGGGTGCGCTGCGGACCGCTGGCGACGAGTTGGTGGTCGCCGAGGTCGATTTTCGAAGCCTGATGGCATTCGCGAAGGAGGCCTCTGGTGAGTCCCTGAACCTACCCCCCGAGGGCGAGGCGTCGCTGGAGAAGCTCTCCGAGATGCGGATCCTGGCGATCACCGACGGCGCTACGACGGACCTGTATGCCTGGGGACACGAGGGCGCTGTCTTCAGCCAACTCCGCGCCGACGGCTGGTCGATCGTGCAGGAGTGGGACGGCGCCTCCTTCGGCGAGCACCTATCGCTGGCTGTCTCCCCTGAAGACGCCGACGCCATCGGCGAGCAGCCCGCGCCCCTCGCGCTCGGCTTCGATCCGACGGATCCGGAGGGCGCCCATGAGGGCGTGACCTTCGCGGCGCTGGACGGAGACCTCCTGGCGTCGCTTTGGACACCTCTGGACCTGTCCGACATCGACCCGCTCTATGCCACAGGGCGCCCTCAAAGCTGCGGTGAGCAGGCGATGATGATCAGCGACGACTGCGAGACGCAGGAGGCCGCTGCGGCGGAGTGCTGCGGAAATGAGGCCCAGGGGGCGCGCGAACTCTGTGAAGGTCTGGACTTCTGGTCCAACACGATCGTCGACACCGCCGCCGCGGTCACAGTGATCTTCTCTACCCCGTTAGCGGGTGCCGTCGGCATCTTCGGCGCCACCATGGGCCACGCGCTGAGTCCCAATTGTCAGGGAGTCTATGATACGGCCTACAACGTGTGCTTAGGCCCCGCGACAATATTCATCATGCAGGGTGATGACTGCGGCGGCGGGCTGCTTACTCCCTAAAAACGCCATACGAAGGTGCCTCCGATCTCCGACGCTGATAAGAGTGCGGCTCATTCAAATCATGGAAATTCATGGATTCACCGACGCGCGCTTCGCCCCGGTCCGCGACGCCTTCTGCAGGAACATGGAAGAGCGCCGCGAGGTCGGGGCCGCGTGCTGCGTCTACCACCGCGGCGAGGTGGTCGTGGACCTCTGGGCGGGCATGGCCGATGCGAACCGGGGCCTTCGGTGGCAGGAAGATACGCTCGCGGTGGTCTTTTCCTCCACCAAGGGTGTCACCGCCATTCTGGCCAACCTGTTGATCGAACGCGGCCTGCTCGATCCCGACCTGCCGATCGCGCATTATTGGCCGGAGTTTGCCGCTTCCGGCAAGGCCGCGATCCCGGTCAACATGATCCTCACCCACCGGGCCGGCATCCCGATCATCGATGCGCCGCTGACTCTGGACGAATGTCTTGCCTGGGATCCTGTCATCGAGGCTATCGCCAGCCAGAAGCCGTTCTGGGAGCCGGGAGAAAAACACGGCTACCATGTCCGCACCTATGGATGGATTCTGGGCGAATTGATCCGGCGTGTAACCGGCGTGAGCCCGGGGACTTTTCTGGCCACCGAAGTGGCCGGGCCTCTGGATGCCGATTTCCATCTCGGCCTGCCGGAAGATCAGGAAGCACGCGTGTGCCGGATGATCGGGCCGCCGGAGCCTGAAGACCCGGCGCTGCGCGAGGCGATGGAGAAATTCGTCGGCCCCGACACGCCGCTGGGACGTGCCCTGCATGGGCCCTCGCAGCTCTTTCACTACGACGAGATGTGGAATACCCGAGCCCTGCACGCAGCCGAGATGCCTTCGTCCAACGGGATTGGCACCGCACGCGGACTGGCTCGTCTCTATGCCGGCACGATCGACGAACGTGCCGACCACCGCATTCTCCAACCCGAAACTCTGGCCCGCGCCACCGAGCCGCAGGTTGATGGCCCGGACGCGATCCTCGGGGTTCCCACCGTCTTTGGCCGGGGCTTCATGAGACCGCCCGCGCTTGTAATGACCTCAGGACCCGGCGCATTCGGGCACCCCGGAGCGGGCGGTTCCCTCGGGCTGGCGGATCCCGAGACAGGACTGGCCATGGGCTACGTAATGAACCGTATGGCGCCGGGCCTCAGCGGTGACGTTCGGGCCGCCGAACTGGTTCGCGCGGCCTATGCCGCCCTGAACTGATCCGGATCCAACGGCCGCATCCGCAAGACCGCATCAGGGTCCTACTTTCTTTTGTCGCAACGCAGTCCGAACGGGGTCGCGCGACAATTCCGACCACACTTTACGGTGCCGAAATTATCCGCCACGCAGCTCTCATTCTTGCGCTGGGCACACTTGATCGTATTCTGCGAGATCGCGCAGCCGTAGCCACAGGCCATCTTGCCGAAATCGGTCTGCAGACACATCTGGTCAGGCCGCGCGGCGCACAAGACCGTCCCCATCGACTGGACGCAATGATATCCGCAAACCTTGGCGCCAAAAGAAGACCTGCATTCGTAGCCGGGATACCGGCCATCCGGCCCAGCGGTGGTCTTGTCGAGCGCGAAGCGAAAGCCTTCCGCATACGACTGATTCAGAGAGGCCTGAAACTGTGGACAGGACAAGCCCGCCGCGTAGTTTCCCTTCATGTCCTGGCGGTTCTTGGCATCATTGATACCGGCAGCATAAGCGGCGCTCGGCGCACAAACCTCAGCTACATATTGTGCCTGCATCGCCGCACAGGAAATGGTTGTCAGGGCAGCGCCCATGGCCAGCAGCACAATCCCGATTCGCGATCGCTTGTTCGAATTCATTACAGATCCTCTCCTCATCCCCCGAGCCGTTTCCCGAAATCTTCGGCGCGAACACTGTATTCGGCAGATCATTTCAGATTCTTGACCGCGAAATCAAAAAAGTATTTACGCGATAATTCGTACCCAGCGCGCGACCGGGCGCGGCGCCTCCAGCCACGAGGCTGCCGCACATCGGTGGTTCTCCCGAGATTTCGGAGCCTGATCATCGTTGTGGCGTTGCCTCAGGTGATCAACCGTATGGTACCGGGCCTCCCGGGGGATATTCGGGCCGCCAAGCGGCTGCTGGTCCCCTACCAGCCGCTGAACTAAAGAAAATTCATCGCAGGCATGAGCAGGGCTGATAGAAAAGACCGTCTCCGAGAAGTTGCAATGATGTCTCGAGGCGCTAAAATTAAAAGAACTCATGAGTAATCCGCGCTTCAAAATCTGGTCTTCCGTCGGCAAGAAACTCCTGACCGGAGTCACCGGAATCGCCCTGATCGGTTTCATTATCG